>NZ_JBCNNS010000008.1:0-63594 GCF_039594335.1 Raoultella sp. | reverse complement strand
GGGAAAGCCCCTTCAGGTTATCTTCCCGGCTTGCGCTGCGCTCAGCCGGGCTACGGGTTACAGCCGTCTGCGGGCCAGTAGCCCGGGTAAGGTGTTTACGCCGCGACCCGGGAATATTCTCCGGTCTATTTCACTTCCTGGAACCCCTGCTCTTTGAGCAATTTCTCTGACTCCGCCATTGAGACATCCTTGAGCGCGCAGTTGGTCACCATTGAGCCGGGCAATTTACACAGTTCGCTCATGTTGGCTTGGGTAAAATCCACGCTGAGATGTTCCTGCGCCTCGGTATCTTTGTAATCGATGTTCTGTTCCACGCCTTTAACGTCGAGATAAACGCTTCTCATCGGCTCAATTAACGCCCGTGCCTGCTCCTGATTGGTCGCGCCGATACTCTGATAGGGAATGGTGTTATTCGCATCCTGACGCAGTACTTTGTCACCCGCGTAATAGTAGGTAAAACTCAGATTGACGCCGTTGGCAGCGCGGGTGAAGGTTTTGCTCTCTTCTTTTTGGTTATCGCAGCCTGAAAGGCCGACTACCAACAGGGAGACCGCCACAGCGGCCGCCAGCTTGTGGTGAAGTTTCATCACAGTCCTTATGTTGATTATGAGTGGCGTTCCGTTTATCAGACGGTATGTCGATTGATTATTGTCACGATTGCCACTGCGCGCAACGCACAGAAAAAGCAGAAGGGGCAGAATCGTCCGGCGGCGAGGGCACGGAAGGGGGCGTTGAAGGGAGAAAAAAGCGCTGCCGGAGCAGCGCTTGATACAGGATTATTTTACCTGCTGACCCGGCTGGGCGCCGCTGTCAGGGCTTAACAGGAAGATATCCTTTCCGCCAGGGCCCGCAGCCATGACCATCCCTTCCGAGATGCCAAAGCGCATTTTACGCGGCGCCAGGTTGGCGACCATCACCGTCAGGCGACCGATCAGCACCTGCGGATCCGGGTAGGCGCTGCGAATGCCGGAGAAGACATTACGCTTCTCGCCGCCCAGATCCAGGCTCAGACGCAGCAGCTTGTCAGAACCGTCGACAAATTCGGCGTTTTCAATCAGCGCGATGCGCAGATCGACTTTGGCGAAATCGTCAAAGGTGATGGTGTCCTGAATCGGATCGTCCGCCAGCGGGCCGGTGACCGGCGCGGCGGTGGCTTTTACCTCTTCTTTCGAGGCGTCGACGAGGGCTTCAACCTGCTTCATCTCGATGCGGTTGTACAGCGCCTTGAAGGTATTGACCTTATGCGACAGCAGCGGCTGCTGGATAGCATCCCAGCGCAGTTCGTTGTTGAGGAAGGCTTCGGTGCGCGCGGCCAGCTGCGGCAGAACCGGCTTGAGCCAGGTCATCAGCACGCGGAACATATTCAGGCCCATGGTGCAGATGGCCTGCAGATCGGCGTCGCGGCCTTCCTGTCTGGCGACGACCCACGGGGCCTGCTCGTCAACGTAGCGGTTAGCCACGTCGGCCAGCGCCATGATTTCACGGATCGCTTTACCGAACTCGCGGCTGTCCCACGCCTCGCCAATGCTTGCTGCCGCATCGGTGAAGGTTTTGTAAAGCACAGGATCGGCCAGCTCAGCGCAGAGCATGCCGTCGAAACGCTTATTGATAAAACCGGCGTTGCGCGAGGCGAGGTTCACCACTTTGTTGACGATATCGGCGTTCACGCGCTGGACGAAATCTTCCAGGTTCAGGTCGATATCATCGATGCGGGAAGAGAGCTTGGCGGTGTAGTAATAACGCAGGCTGTCGGCGTCAAAATGGTTCAGCCAGGTGCTGGCCTTGATAAAGGTGCCGCGTGATTTGGACATCTTGGCGCCGTTGACGGTGACGTAACCGTGTACGAACAGGTTGGTCGGCTTGCGGAAACCGCTGCCTTCCAGCATCGCTGGCCAGAACAGGCTGTGGAAGTAGACGATATCTTTGCCGATAAAGTGATACAGCTCGGCGTCGGAGTCATTCTTCCAGTAGGCGTCAAAGCTTTCGCTATCGCCGCGTTTGTCACACAGATTCTTGAAGGAGCCCATATAGCCGATCGGCGCATCCAGCCAGACGTAGAAATATTTTCCCGGTGCGTTGGGAATTTCGAAGCCAAAGTAAGGTGCGTCGCGGGAAATATCCCACTGCTGCAGTCCAGATTCGAACCACTCCTGCATTTTGTTCGCCACCTGCTCCTGCAGCGCGCCGCTGCGGGTCCACGCCTGCAGCATTTCGCTAAACGACGGCAGGTCGAAGAAGAAGTGCTCAGATTCACGCATCACCGGGGTCGCGCCGGAAACCACGGATTTCGGGTCGATCAGCTCGGTCGGGCTGTAGGTCGCGCCGCACACTTCGCAGTTATCGCCATACTGATCCGGTGATTTACACTTCGGACAGGTACCTTTTACGAAACGGTCCGGCAGGAACATCCCTTTTTCCGGATCGTACAGCTGAGAGATGGTGCGGTTTTTGATAAATCCGTTCTCTTTCAGGCGGCCGTAGATCAGCTCAGACAGCTCGCGGTTCTCTTCGCTGTGCGTCGAGTGGTAGTTGTCGTAGCTAATATCAAAGCCCGCAAAATCGGTCTGATGCTCCTGACTCATTTCGCCAATCATCTGCTCCGCGGAGATGCCAAGCTGCTGAGCTTTCAGCATGATAGGCGTGCCGTGGGCATCGTCTGCACAGATGAAATTGACCTCGTTGCCGCGCATTCGCTGGTAACGGACCCAGACATCAGCCTGGATGTGCTCCAGCATGTGGCCGAGGTGGATTGAGCCGTTGGCGTACGGCAGCGCGCACGTTACCAGAATTTTCTTCGCGACTTGAGTCATAGTGAGCATTACATCTTCTGTTGTAAAAAGGGTTTTTGATATTACCAAAAGGGCACTGGGTGCGCCATAAATGGCTGACCATATATGGATAATCTCAGCTGTGATAAACTGAGTCATTACTGAAAGCCTCTCATAACAACAAAGGAGTCGGGATGAATTCGCAATCCCAGGCCAAATCCCCCGAACGTCTACGAGCGATGGTCGCCGGAACGTTGGCTAATTTCCAACACCCCACTTTGCAGCATAATCTCACCGCGCTGAAAGCACTGCATCACGTCGCCTGGCTCGACGATACTGTGCATATCGAGATCCAGATGCCGTTCGTCTGGCACAGCGCTTTTGAAGATTTAAAAGAGCAATGTAGCGCCGATCTGCTGCGCATTACCGGCGCGCAGGCGATTGACTGGAAGCTGTCGCACAACATTGCCACGCTGAAGCGGGTAAAAAATCAGCCAGGCATCAACGGGGTCAAAAATATTATTGCCGTCAGCTCCGGCAAAGGTGGGGTGGGTAAATCCTCTACGGCGGTGAACCTGGCGCTGGCGCTGGTGGCGGAGGGAGCGAAGGTCGGGATCCTCGATGCCGATATTTATGGACCGTCGATTCCGACCATGCTCGGCGCGGAAGATCAGCGTCCTACCTCGCCTGACGGTACCCATATGGCGCCGATCATGCAATTTGGCCTCGCCACCAACTCCATCGGCTACCTGGTGACCGACGATAACGCCATGGTATGGCGCGGTCCAATGGCCAGCAAGGCGCTGCTGCAGATGCTGCAGGAGACGTTGTGGCCGGATCTGGATTATCTGGTGCTGGATATGCCGCCAGGCACTGGCGACATTCAGTTGACGCTGGCGCAGAATATCCCGGTCACCGGCGCGGTGGTGGTGACGACGCCGCAGGATATCGCGCTGATCGATGCGAAAAAAGGCATCGTGATGTTTGAGAAGGTGGAGGTTCCGGTACTGGGCATCGTTGAAAACATGAGTGTGCATATTTGCAGCAACTGCGGTCACCATGAGCCGATTTTCGGCACCGGCGGCGCCCAAAAGTTGGCGGAGCAATACCACACTCGGCTGCTGGCCCAACTGCCGCTGCATATCACTCTGCGGGAAGATCTGGATAACGGTAAGCCGACCGTGGTCGCCCGTCCGGAGAGCGAGTTCAGCGCAATTTACCGTCAACTGGCGGGACGCGTGGCCTCCCAACTCTACTGGCAGGGGGAAGTGATTCCCGGTGAGATTGCCTTCCGCGCGGTTTAACGCTGCCCTATGACAAACGCCCTGCGCTGCGCTACCCATAATGGACAGAAGAAACGTAGGGCGTTTTTGTTGGCGCTATATGTGGCAGCAATTAGTGCTGATAGAAGATCTCGCCATCGTAAATTTTGACAATTTTGCCTTCAGGTTCGGTGACCAGCACGTAGCTACCGCCCATGTAAGTCCAGTGAGTATTGGCGTCCGGTGCGGGCAGATTGCGCAACTGCCACTGTTTAATGGTGTATTCCGGGGTCATATATAGCGCGGGTACGGTATCGCCGACGTGAAACTGCTGGAAGTCCGAAGTGACCCCATCCAGTTCATATTTCTGCAGTTCAGCGGCGGAAGCCGCCCAAACGCTACTGGTGCAGGCCAACAGTGCGCCCAGAAGCATCATTTTTGTTTTACGCATAATTTCCTCATTATTATCCTGGATTACCCTGGACACAAAATTGCAGCCTCGTATCATTCCTGAAGCATGGCCGGGAAGGCAAGCGTTGGTTGCGTTAAAAATGTAAGAAAACGATGGGCCGGTTGCCTGATTTAGTGCAGTGCGACTGTTTTAAGAACAATCCTGGTAGCAGGATTCGGGAGTCAATATGTTCAGACTGGAAGATCTGACGCTATTTGTTCGTGCGGCGGCGCTGGGTAGCTTCAGCGATGCGGCACGGGAGGTTGGGCAGCAGCCGGCGCAGGTAAGCGCGGCGATTAAGCGTCTGGAGACCACGCTCAATATTCGTCTTTTCGCGCGCTCCACCCGCAGCTTACGTCTGACGCCCGAAGGGGAAACCTGGCTGCCCTATGCCACACAGATGCTGGATACGCTGCATGCCGGGTTACAAAAAATTCAGGTGCCGGATGACGAGGTCCGCGGGACTTTGCAAATTGCGGTACCCTCCGACCTGGGGCGCAATCTGCTGCTGAACGTCTTTCGTGCTTTTCGCCAGCGGCACCCGGCGCTGAAGCTGCGCATTCTCTTTTCCGACCATCGGACCGATGTGTTTAAAGATCCGGTCGATGTGGCCTTTCGCTATGGCGACAATGATGATGCCTCGTTTATTTCCCTCCCCGTCGCGCCGGAAAATCGGCGGGTGCTGGTGGCTTCTCCGCAGTGGATTGCCAGGCACGGCGATCCGCAGACGACGGAGGCGCTGGCGCAACACAATGCGCTACTGTACGTACTGCGCGGCAGGCAGTTCGATCGCTGGCCGTTAAGTCTTAACGGGATGGTTGAACATATGCAGGTGTCCGGCGGCATCATCAGCGATGACGCCGAGGTGATTCGCCGTCTGGCCATTGCGGGGGAGGGCTTTGCCTATAAGTCTGCGCTGGATGTCAGCGATGATATTCGCGCCGGGCGTCTGCAGGTACTGCTGCCGCACTATCAGGGCGACAGAGTCCCGCTTAATATGATTTGTCCGCATCGCAAGCAGCTTTCTGCGGCGGTGCGGTTGCTCTATGAAGAGGTCAGGGCGCACTGTGAAACGGTGCAGGCTGACGCGCTAAGCGGTCCTGTGGACGCTTAGTGCCTCACCAGGGTGGCGAAATAGTAGACCAACGGAACGGCGAGGATCCACAAACCCAGCGGGATTTCTCGCCACTTTCCGGCAACCGTTTTAATCATGATGTAAAACAGCAGTCCGCCGGCGATACCGGTGCCGAAGCTGTTGGCAATCAAGGTGATCATCACCATCATTAATACCGGCAGCCCGTCGGTGAAGCTGGACAGATCGACTTTGCGCAGGCCGCTGAACATATTGAGGCCAATCAAGATCAGCGCCGGAGCGGTGGCCTCTTTAGGGATCATCAGGGCGACCGGCGTAAACAGAAGCATCAGCAGGAACATCACCGCCGCGGCCAGCGCCGTGAGCCCGGTTTTGCCGCCTGCTTCGGCGGCGGCGGAAGACTCGATCAGCGCGGTCGCCGCCGGGATCCCCAGCCACGGGCCGATGGCTGCCGCAATCGAATCGACCATAAACGGCCTGTTGATGTGTGGCATATTGCCTTCGTCATCCAGCAGTCCCGCTTCGCCGCCCACCGCCAGCGTGGTTCCCATGGTGGAGAAAAACTCCGAGGCGAAAAAGACAAACAGGAACGGCAGGAAAGCAATATTCAGCGCGCCCAGCATATCGACGTGGCCGAAGACCGGCGCCAGTGAGTGCGGCATGGCGATAAAGCTGTCCGGCAGACGGGTGACCCCCGCCGGAATCCCCACCAGGGTGGCAAACAGAATCGCCCATAAAATAGCGCCCGGAACGCGCCGCGCCTGCAGCGCCATCGCCAGAAACAGGCCGCACAGCGCGACCAGCGCGCCGGGAGACAAGAAATCACCCAGCATCAGGGCATTGGTTTTGGCATTCGCCAGCACCAGGCCCGCGTTGCGAAAACCGAGCACCGCCACAAACAGGCCGATAGAGGCCGTCAGTCCCAGCTTGATCGACTGAGGGACCGAACGGGTGACCACTTCACGCAGGCCGAATGTGGTTAACACAAAGAACAGAATGCCCGACCAGCAGGCGATGCCGAGGCCAGTTTGCCAGCCGATCCCCTCGCTACCGGCCAGCGTGACGCCCACCAGTACTGAGCCGCCGATGCCCGGGCCGACGATAAACGGCAAATTAGCGTAAAACGCCATCAGCAGCGTACTGGCGACGAAAACCAGAATCGTCCCCGTGGTGACTGCGCCTTTGTCCATGCCGCCCACCGCCAGCAGGCCGGGGATGACCACCAGCAGATAGGCGGCTGCGAGAAATCCGGTGATTCCCGCGAGGCATTCAGTACGTAGCGTGCTGCCGCGGGAGCGCAGGGCAAAACGGCGCTCCAGCCAGCTTCCTTGTGTTGTGGTATGCAGTGTGTTGTCGGCCATGCTCAGGCTCCCCGTTGATTATTGTTGTGAGGCTCGGCGACCGGGGTTTCCCGGCAGTCTATCAGCGGTTCGACAATCTGACGGGTGGTGCCATCGGTCAAACCTAAATCGGTCAAATGGGGGCCGGCATTGCAGGCGAGGCAGGTTCCCTCGATGGCCTTAAATACCCGATAGGGCGGCTCCCAGTCGGCAATCTCTGCGCTCAGGTCGCGTAATTCGCGGAACTGCCGCGCAAGCTCTGCCGCCGGCAGATCGGAAAGCATACCGGCAATCGGCATCGCCACGTCGGCGAGAATAGCGCCCTGGCGGGAGAGCGCCATACCGCCGCCGGAGGTGATCAGTCGGTTAGCGGCCAGCGCCATATCCTCAGCGTTGCGTCCCAGCACCACCAGATTGTGTGAATCGTGCGAGTAGCTGGTGGCGATAGCGCCGCGCAACTCTCCCCAGCCTTCAAGCAGGGCGATTTGCGGCGTCGCCTGGTGGCGGCCGTGGCGGTGCTTTACCCAAATCAGGCTAAATCCATCGGGCAACTGAACCTCGCTGTGGCGTACCTGTACTTCAACCTCTCCCCACTGCGTAAAGCGCGCACCGCGAATATGCCGCAGGCGGGCAACGCCGTGGACAATACCGGGTACCCGCAGCACAAAATCATCCGCACTCAGCGGTGACAGCGGTAGCGTATTGCGCGGCGGGGTAACCCCCTCGGCGGCAGGAATCGGCCGGAGCAGTACGCCATCGCGGGCGATCAGTTTCCCGGCAACGTACACTTTCCGGGCCTCGAGTTTCTCCAGTGAATCAAACACCACCAGGTCGGCGCGGCGGCCAGCGGCAATCAGCCCTGAATCGTGACGCTGTAGGCGAATGGCGGCGTTGAGGGTGGCGAAGCGCAGGGCGTCGGTGGCAGCGAGACCGTGTTCAATCAGCAGGTTGAGCAGGGCGATAATGCCGCCTTTTTCCAGCAGCATATCCGGCGGCACATCGTCGGTACAAACCGTGATCTGCGAGGAGAGGTGCGGCAGGCTTTTCAGAGCCTTGACGATATCCGGCAGCAGATAGGGGTGCGAGCCGCGAATTTCGAGTGTCAAACCGGCGCGCAGCTTTTCCAGCGCATCTTCCGCAGAGGTCAGTTCATGATCGGAGGTGACGCCTGCCGCGAGGTAGGCCTGAAGATCGGCGCCGCTCAGCCCGCGGGCGTGGCCTTCAATCAGCTTGCCGCTGTCGAGACCGGCCTGAACAATCTCCTGCATCCGGGCGCTGCCGTTAAGTACGCCGTGCATGTCCATCACTTCCGCTACGCCGCGTACTTCCGGCCATGCCAGCATGGTCGCCATCTCCGCCCCGGCAAAATCGGCGCCGGACATTTCCAGCCCAGGGGTCGATGGCACGCTGGAGGGGGCGGCGACCATTACCTGTAGTGGCAGGTGGCGGCTGGCCGCGACGGCATAACGCACGCCTTCGACCCCGAGGACGTTGGCCAGCTCATGTGGGTCCCAGAAGACCGCCGTGGTGCCCTGGGCGAGGACAATTTCCGCGTAGCGCTCGGGAGGGAGGTGGGAACTTTCGAGATGGACGTGGGTATCCATCAGCCCCGGTGACAGGTAAGCCCCATCCAGCGCATGGCGTTGGTGGGCGTCGGCGCGGCTACCGCGCGGGTGCACGCTGGCGATCATCTCGCCGATGATGCCGACATCGGCTTCGCGGATTTCGCCAGTGACCATGTCGACTATCTGCGCCCCGGTCAGTAGCAGGTCAAAAGGCGTTTCTTCCCGGGCGGCCATGACGGCGCGGCGGCGGTTTTCAGCATTGCTGGACATAACAACTCCGGCACAAGGATAATGGGGCTACTCTAGGGGCATGGCAAACGTTTGCCCAGATGAATAAATTTATCACCCGATAAGCTCGGGTTATTCTGCCCGATTACCCTTAGCGAAGAATAAGATGACCGAACCGTGGCAGCGCCTGCCTGCGCTTTCTCTTAAACAGCTACAGTACTTTGTTACCCTGGCGGAGCTGCGTCATTTTACCGATACCGCCAGTCGTCTGGCCATCAGCCAACCGGCGCTGAGCAGCGCGCTGCGGCAAATCGAAACGGTGCTGGGCGGCAAGCTGGTGAACCGCACCGCTTCGTCGGTCACGCTAACCGAACTGGGCGCCGCCATTCTGCCGCACGCCCGGCGCGTGCTGAGCGTGGCTCAGCTGGCATTTCATGATATGGAACAGATCGTGGCGGCCGGTGGCGATGGTACCGTGCGCATTGGTCTGGTGCCTTCGGTGAGCTCGCTGCTCTTTCCGCTCCTGCCGCAGGTACTGGCGCAAACTTTTCCCCGGCTGCGGGTCGAGTTCCACGATCAGACGAATGATGCGCTGGTACATGAGCTGCAAAGCGGGAAGATTGATTTCGGCATCGGTGCCATCGACAGCTCGTTACCCGCCGCATTACAAGTCTTCCCATTGCGTGAAGACCCGTTTGTGGCGGTGCTGCACGGTGACGATCCGCTGGCAGACCAACCGCACCTGCCGTGGAAACTTCTGGCCGGGCGCGATATTGCGGTATTCTCGAAAGGGAACATTCAGCGGCTGGTTGGCGCGCTGGCGGAAAGCCATCGCCTGACGCTGAACACGCGTTTTCAGGTGGACTATATTGAAACGTTGTATGGTCTGGTGCGCTCGCGTCTGGCGATTGCCATCCTGCCCGAGCTGTATACCACCCATCTGCAGGATCCGGTGCTGAAAATCGCCCAGCTTCAGCAGCCGGCGCTGGCGCGGACCGTGGCGCTAATGCGCGGGCCACAGCCGCTACCGCCGCTGATTGAGCTGTGTTTTACGCTGCTGCTCAATTCGCTACGAGAGTCGTCTGCGCGGTTCAGGGCAGATGCCCGATCAGCACGTCTATCGTCAGATGATTAATGTACTCCAGCGAGTGCGATGCCATCACTGCCAGCAGGCGGTTGCGGTGCCCGGCGATAATCAGGTCGATCCCCCGCTGATTTACGCAGGCTTCGACATCCTCAAAACGGCGGGGGGTGACCAGCGACAGGGTTTGTACCGGCAGTGAGACGCTGGCCGCCAGCTCATTGAGCAGCACTTTCGCCTGCAGCACCTCCTGAGACACGTCATCATTCAGCAGGCTGTCGGAAACGTAATTCAGCGCCCGATAGTCGGCGCGGATATGGGCAAGCGTGATGCGCATGGCGTTCTCTTCCACCATTCTGGCCGCATGCTGGAGCAGCGGAACGCCGTCCTGGCTGCTGTTAATCAGCACCAGGGCATGATGATAAATGGGCATAGCCGTACCTCGAGATATGAGTAACTGAAAACACGGGCCCCTGAGGTTAATTTTGTGCCCGCCTGGGCCTGAAAGCAAACGGATAAATGGCTAATGGCAGAACCACTCAGCATTATTTACATTTATTCCCTTTATCTTCACTTTCTTATGTGATTAATGGAAACCATTGCGAGTGGCAAATTTTTTAAAAAATAGCCAGGTGTATGCCCTGTGGTTTTTATTTCCCCTTTCAATTAACGGCGGAAAATATAAAACTACTAACAGCATAAATAATAAAGCAACACCAGTGATGGATATTATCATCTTGACACGTAACCAATCTTTGAACTCACCGGGATAACGTATAGCGCTGATGGGGCCTCATTTTGACGTCGCCTTAAATGACTCTGAGGTCCTGTTACCCGCGGCGGATCCAATCCGGGTGAAAGTCATATAAACTACGCAATGAAAACAGACCTGCATCCATTCTGGATATTTACCCTAAGGCGATCATATGATGATTAAACGTATCAGAATATGTCAGTCCGTCGTCGTTTCCTTGAGCGGAATAATATTACTTTTCGCTACTAGCGCGCAGGCTTTCGGCGACCGCCGCGTTGTTCAACCGCCACAGCTGTCGCAACCTGTTTGTACGACCCTCTCACCGGAAGCGCATCAGAGCAGCACCAGCGTACAGCACCGTCTGCAGCAGGCCCTGAACCAATGTCCCGCAGGTCAGGCCGTACGCCTGACCTCTGGTCCGCAGGGCAATACGTTCAAAAGTGGTCCGTTACAAATACCCTCTGGCGTATTTCTGCGACTTGATGCAGGGAGTGTGTTGCTCGCAGATAATGACCCCCGACGCTATGACACAGGACAGGGACATTGTGGAACCATCGACCAGAAAGGGGGCGGCTGCAGGGCTTTTATTTCTATGGTAAACAGCGTCGGCGGCGGGATTGAAGGGGAAGGGACGATTGACGGGCAGGGAGGAGAGCGAATAGCCGGTCAGAATGAAACATGGTGGGAAATGGCGCGCCGTGCCCAATCTGTTACCGGCGGCAGGCAGAACGCCCCGAGGTTAATTCAGATAGATGATGCGCATGATATTGTCATTTATGGCGTGCGCCTGCGTCATGCTCCAAACTTTCATATCGTTCTCAACCATGTCCAGGGGGCAACTCTGTGGGGCGTTATTATTGATACGCCTGCGACGGCAAGAAATACGGACGGAATAGACCCCGGCGCCTCGCAGGATGTCACCATTACTCACAGTTTCATTCGTACCGGTGATGACAATATTGCCATCAAAGCCGGAAGCGGGCCTTCACGACACCTGTCCATCACGGACAATCACTTCTATTCAGGGCACGGCATGTCTATCGGAAGTGAGGTGAATGCGGGCGTCAGCGACGTACTGGTACGTAACCTTACGCTTGACGGGACCACATCAGGATTGCGTATTAAAAGTGATGCCAGTCGTGGAGGGTTGGTCAGCGATATTCTGTATTCGCACATCTGTATGCGCAACACGCGCTGGCCCGTTTCGTTTGATACCCACTATTCACCTACAGCTTCCGGTACATCTCTCCCGGAATACCGGAATATTATACTGCGGGATGTCAATGCCAGCGGCGACCGGCCTGCCACGGTCATTCTGCGGGGGTATGACGCTTCACATCCTCTTATGGTCCGGATGGATGGCGTAACATTCAGCCCCGGCACCCAATGGGTAACAGAATTTGCCCGCTTAACATCTGGCGCAAACGGTATACAGCCCTCGCCACCAGCAACCATTAACCCTGTAGCCGCGCATTACTCACCGATTGACTGCTCTGAGCAATGGGTTCCTTTTCCGGCATAGTGGTATTGCCTTCTCACTCAGCGGGCAGGCGCATCTGATAAACCTCCGGCGATAGCGGAGGATATTGATGATCCCGGTTTAAAGAATCGCCTGGGACACAACCCGGGACACATGCAGGTTTTAACGCTTGTTTGTTGGACTTCCCGCTGGCATTATCCTCAGCAGGGATTAATGAGGAGCATTAATCGCAAGTATTTGATTTTGATTTAAATGACTCGGGGTGCCCTTCTTCGTGAAGGCTGAGAAAAACCCGTACCACCTGATCTGGATAATGCCAGCGTAGGGAAGTCAGAGACCAAAGGGTCGTTGCTTCTTCATCGCCTGGCTGGAGCAAACGATGCAAGCTGAGCCTCTCAATGCCGCGCATATTGCGCACCTGCAACATCTTTTTCGCCGTCATTCCCCCCTTGTTCACTGCATGACTAACGATGTGGTACAGACCTTTACTGCCAACGTCCTACTGGCGGTCGGCGCCTCGCCCGCGATGGTGATCGATCCGCAGGAAGCGAGCCAGTTTGCGGCGCTCGCGGATGCGCTGCTGATTAACGTCGGAACCTTAACCGTCGACCGTGCGCAGGCGATGCGCGCCGCGGCACTCAGCGCGCAAAATGCGGGCAAACCGTGGGCGCTGGATCCTGTGGCGGTCGGGGCGTTAACCCTGCGCAGCACGTTTTGTCATGAATTGCTGAGCCTGCAGCCGGCCGCCATTCGCGGCAACGCGTCCGAGATTATGGCGCTGGCCGGAATGAGTGCCGGCGGGCGCGGGGTCGATACCACTGATACTGCGGTGGCAGCTCTGCCCGCTGCACAGGCACTGGCACGGCAGATCAGTACCATTGTTGCCGTGACCGGCGAAGTGGATTACGTCACCGACGGCCAGCGTACGCGCGCGGTCACCGGCGGTAATCTGTTAATGACCCGGGTCGTGGGAACCGGTTGCGCGCTTTCGGCGGTGGTGGCAGCCAGTACCGCCATGCCCGGCGATCGCCTCGAAAACGTCGCCGCCGCCTGCGGCCTGATGAAACAGGCGGGCGGCGTGGCGGCGCGCGGCAGAGGACCGGGCAGTTTTACCCCGGCATTTCTTGACGCGCTGTACGGGGAGAACAAAGGATGAAACGCATTAATGCGCTGACTATCGCCGGTACCGACCCCAGCGGCGGCGCGGGGATCCAGGCCGATCTGAAAACCTTCTCTGCCCTGGGAGCCTATGGTTGTTCGGTTATCACCGCGCTGGTGGCGCAAAACACCCGCGGCGTGCAGTCGGTCTATCGCATCGACCCGGATTTTGTTGCCGCGCAACTGGATTCGGTATTCAGCGACGTTCGCATCGATACCACGAAAATTGGCATGCTGGCGGAAACGGATATCGTGGAAGCCGTGGCGGAGCGTTTAACACGCTATCAGATTGAGAACGTTGTCCTCGATACGGTGATGCTGGCGAAAAGCGGCGATCCGCTGCTCTCGGCTTCAGCGGTGGCGACGTTACGCACCCGCCTGCTGCCGCAGGTTTCGCTGATCACGCCGAATCTGCCGGAAGCAGCGGCGCTACTGGATGCACCGCACGCGAAAAATGAAAAAGAGATGCTGGAGCAGGGGCGGGCGCTGCTGGCGATGGGCTGCGGCGCGGTGCTGATGAAAGGCGGTCATCTCGACAACGCGGAAAGCCCGGACTGGCTGTTCACCCGCGATGGCGAGCAGCGCTTCACCACGCCGCGGATCCAGACTAAAAATACCCACGGAACCGGCTGTACGCTCTCCGCGGCGCTGGCGGCGCTGCGCCCACGCTATCGCGACTGGGGAGAGACGGTTGCCGAGGCGAAAAGCTGGCTTTCTGCGGCGCTGTCACAGGCGGATTCGCTGGAGGTAGGCCACGGTATCGGGCCGGTTCACCATTTCCACGCGTGGTGGTAAGCCTGATATACTGGCGTGAGGATTCTGCCAGGAAAAGATAAATGGAACAGGCGCATACCCGGTTAATTACCCAGCTTGTTGAACGAATTGCGGCGCCGAATAACGCGCCGCTCTATCTGAAGTTTGCCGACACGATCAAGGATGCCGTGCGCAGCGGCTGGCTGGAAAACGGCAATATTCTTCCCGGTGAACGCGATCTCAGCCAACTGACCGGCGTGTCGCGTATTACCGTACGCAAAGCGCTCCAGCTGCTGGAAGACGAAGGCGTGGTGACCCGTTCGCGGGGTTACGGGACACAGATCAACAATATCTTTGAATATTCGCTGAAAGAAGCGCGCGGTTTTACTCAGCAGGTGGTTTTACGCGGTAAGAAGCCGGATACGCTGTGGGTGCACAAACGCGTTGTCAAATGTCCGGAGGAGGTTGCCCGGCAACTGGCCATCGTGGCAGGCAGCGATGTGTTTATGCTCAAACGCATTCGCTATGTTGACGAGGACGCGGTTTCGCTGGAAGAGTCCTGGGTGCCTGCGCACCTGATCCATGACGTCGATGCGATCAGTGTCTCGCTGTACGACTACTTCCGCAGCCAGCAGATTCTGCCGCAGCGAACCCGCTCGCGCGTCAGCGCCCGGATGCCGGACGCCGAATTTCAGGCGCATATTAAAATGGACAGCGCCATCCCGGTGCTGGTGATCAAGCAGGTTGCCCTCGATCAGCACCAGCACCCCATCGAATACAGCATCAGCTACTGCCGCAGCGACCTATATGTTTTTGTGTGCGAAGAGTAGCGCTTCGCGGTCCGGGGCGCAATCTCCGCCCCGATGGCCCACGACCCAGGCTGCGACGGCATTACCCAGCGTAACCGCTTCCCCCAGGCTCCAGCCAGCGGCCAGCCCGGCAAGCGTACCGCCGGCATGGCTGTCTCCGGCACCGATCGTATCGACGATCTCGGTCGGGAAAGGGGCGGCGAGGCCGCTCTCCTGCGGACTGAAATACCAGGCGCCTTCTTTATCCAGACGCACAATCAACGGGGCGGCATATTTGTTCAGCCAGGCGGCGCCAAATTCGCTGACCCCGGGCGAAAATCCGTGGGCTTCGGCTGCGATGGCGGCCTCCTGGCGATTAACGGAAACCAGCGGCTTAAGAGCCATCAGGCGCGCCATCAGCGTCATGGGAATATCGGCAATCCGCGGACCAAAGTCGATAAAGGCGCTAACCTGTGGCTGCCTTTCCAGCCAGCAAACCAGCCGTTCGCCGCTGGCGGATGCCAGCTGATAGCCGGAAAGATAGACCAGGCCGCCGGAGGGTGAATGCAACCGTTCGAGCCACGCGTCGCACCACTGATTTTCCACGCCGCTGAAGGACATAAAGGTCCGCTCGCCATCCGGCTCAACCAGCGCCAGACACCAGCCATTGTCGCCGTCCACCTGGCTGATGACGCTCGTTAATCCCTCCTTGGCCAGGCGCTGGCGGATAATTTCCGCCCACACCCCCTGGCCAATCGGCAGGGCATTTTGCGCGTCGATCCCCAGCCTTTTTAACGCCACGGCGATGTTCAGCGCGCAGCCGCCGACATTAACGCTCTGTTGCTGTAGTTCGATATCACACCCGCGCCAGGGCAGGGCATAGGCGTCGGCAATCACATCAATCACCGCGGCGCCGAGGACGGTGACCGGACGCTGTGCTTTCAGCGTGGTCAGTTTAGCCGTTAACTGTTGGGCATTCATTTGGCCTCCCGCTGCTGGCGATAGTGCATCAGAGCATCGGCGTAGCGCGTGAAGTCCAGTTTGTTGACCTCGTCCAGGCGCGCTTTAGAAGCGCCATCGATGGCGGAAACCCCTTGTACAGCGCCGCAAATTGCTGTCGCCATGGCTCCGATGGTGTCGGTATCGCCACCCAGGTTGGCGCAGAGAATGGCGCAGCGGTTAGGGTCGGTACCGGCCAATTCCACCATCGCTATCGCGCACGGGACGGATTCAATGGTGCTGGTACCGGCGCCAATCAGTTGATAAAGCTGCTCGCTGGCGGACTCCGGACCATCGGCCTCGCGTACGGTCCGTAACGCCAGCTCAATACGCAGCGCCAGCGAGGCGCTGAAGGTGGTGATCTTCCTTTCCTGCGCGTGGCGCGCCACGGCTGGCAGGGCATCCACAATTGCTGACCAGCCGATGCCGTCAACAGCGCGGGAGATAGCCCACGCGATGACCGTCGCGCCGGCGATGGCTAAATCCGATTTATGCGTCGGGCTGGAGGCCGCAGCCACGTCGCAGATAAACGCGTCAAGATTGCCGCCCGGCAGCAGACAGCCCAGCGGGGAGGCGCGCATTGCCGCGCCGTTGGTCACGCCATTATTATCCAATTCGCTCACCGGTTTGCCATTGCGAATCGCGTTGAGGGCAATTTTCGATGTCGGCCCTAAGACGTTTTTATTAAATGCATCGAAGCCTTCAGCCCAACGCAGAATATGTTGGCCGATGACATCCGGGACGATCTGTCCGTCGCATTCGATAATGGCGTCGGCGAGGCATAGCGCCATCGAGGTGTCATCGGTAAATTCCGCCTCGGCAAAGTAGCAGGCGGCGTTATTCTCCGCCGGGCCCGGCAGGAAGCGGTCGATCCAGCCAAAATTGGCTTTCACCCGCGATCTTGGCCATAGCTCCGACGGCATGCCCATCGCATCCCCTAACGCCTGCCCGTAAAGAGCACCGAGAATACGTTCTGCTTTCATTTCACTTCCCCTTGTTTAAGCTCAGCATTTTGTGTATCGACGTCGATGGTCGTAATCTCTTTGTCCGATTCCCGGAAAAACACCACGAACAGCACGGCGATAATCGCAATCATGATGGCGCCGAACGTCCACATGCCCGCCCAGTTGAAGGTGAGGCCATTGACGGGGTGCGAGTAGGCGAACATTTTCTCCATCATCACGCCGCCGAGGCGGTAACCGAGCAGACTGCCAAAGCCCTGGCAGCAGAGCGTAATTAACCCCTGGGCTGCATTGCGCATCGATACCGGCGCCTTCTTATCGACGTAGATATAGGCGGTAACGTAGTAAAAATCGTAGCTGACGCCGTGCAGCAGAATGCCGAGGAACATCAGTGTATAAGTGAAATAGTTCTCCGCGCCGCCGAAGACAAAAAAGCCATAGCGAATTGCGGCGGTAATCAGACCAAGCAACAGAACCTTTTTAATACCAAAGCGTTGAGTAAAGAACGGCAGAGCCAGCATAAAGAAGATTTCAGAGAACTGGCCGAGGGTCATCCATCCGGTGGCGTTCTTCATACCGGCTTCGGTGAGGTAGCCGTTGGCGAAGATGTAATAGAAGGCCAGGGGCATGGCAAACAGAAAGGAGCAGAAGAAAAAGACGAGGAAGTTTTTGTCGCGTAGCAGGATTAACGCATCCAGCCCCAGCATGACTTTCAGGTCCAGTTTTCCATGGCTTTTCGGCGGAGTGTTCGGCAGGAACAGGGCAAAGACGCCGAGCAGGGCAGAA
This sequence comes from Raoultella sp., assembly GCF_039594335.1. Classification (NCBI taxonomy): domain Bacteria; kingdom Pseudomonadati; phylum Pseudomonadota; class Gammaproteobacteria; order Enterobacterales; family Enterobacteriaceae; genus Klebsiella; species Raoultella sp. The sequence goes on along the minus strand of NZ_JBCNNS010000008.1, from coordinate 46,126 downwards.
CTGCCGGCGGCAATCAGCAGCGGGACATTGGTGGGCGAAATATCGCTCAGACCGAGCATCTGCGGTAAAAATCCGCATACCAGGCCGGAGCCGATCCAGCCGATGGTCCCCATCACCCGAATCCGCGGGAAATCGCGCTCCACGTCCGCCACGTTTGAAAAGGCGATACTGTTGGTCAGCGCAATGGTCGGCATGTAGGTTAACGAGTAGGCGAGCAGGAGCGGGAAGAAGCCGCCGAAGGTCGTCTGCTGCGCGGCGAAATACATCAATATCGCCCCGGCGAACATCAGTACCGCCAGCACTCTCTGCGCGGAAAAGAAACGGTCAGTCAGCGAGCCCACCAGGATCGGCGAAAGAATCGCTGCGATGGCGGTACAGGCATAGGACCAGCCGATTTCACCGGCGCTGAAGCCGCTTTTGCTCAGCCACAGCCAGAGGGGGACAAACCAGGCGCCCCAGATAAACCATTCGACGAACATCATGAACGACAGCTTTACTGTAGTTTTCATCTTGAGATCCTTCATGACAGGTAGGGTACGCCTTTAAAATACCAATTAATAATACCTTTTAAATACCTTTGGGCGAATTGTTTGAGCAAATTAACACTTTTTGTCCCTGAATCGTGCCAGCTTAAATGGCTGAAAAATGCGGTTCAGGCTGGAAAATATGCTAAGACGGTACCAGGCTTAAGCTGCCCAAATAAGTGGGTCAGGATAATACATGCCGGCTGCGGCTGGCACTTACGGGAGCATAGCTATGACTGATATTACGCAGTTGCTTGGCAAAGATGCCGACAGCCTTTTACAGCACCGTTGTATGACCATTCCAGCCGACCAGCTTTATCTGCCGGGGACGGATTACGTTGACCGGGTTATGGTGGATAACAATCGTCCGCCGGCGGTGCTGCGTAATATGCAGACCCTGTATAATACAGGGCGCCTGGCCGGAACCGGATACCTCTCCATCCTGCCGGTAGACCAGGGTGTGGAACACTCGGCGGGGGCCTCTTTTGCCGCCAACCCACTCTACTTTGATCCGAAAAATATCGTCGAACTGGCTATCGAAGCCGGTTGTAACTGCGTAGCGTCCACCTACGGCGTGCTGGCCTCGGTATCGCGTCGTTATGCGCACCGCATTCCCTTCCTCGTGAAGCTAAATCATAACGAAACCCTGAGTTACCCGAACACCTTCGACCAGACGCTGTACGCCAGCGTTGAGCAGGCCTTTAACATGGGCGCGGTGGCGGTGGGGGCGACGATCTATTTCGGTTCAGAAGAGTCGCGTCGGCAGATTGAAGAGATCTCCGCGGCGTTCGAACGCGCGCATGAGCTGGGGCTGGTGACCGTGCTGTGGGCCTATCTGCGCAACCCGGCATTTAAGAAAGATGGCGTCGATTATCATGTGTCGGCCGATTTAACCGGCCAGGCTAACCATCTGGCGGCCACCATTGGCGCCGATATCGTGAAGCAGAAAATGGCGGAAAATAACGGCGGCTATAAGGCGGTGAACTTTGGTTACACTGACGATCGCGTCTATAGCAAGCTGACCTCGGAGAACCCTATCGATCTGGTCCGTTATCAGCTGGCGAACTGCTATATGGGACGCGCCGGGTTGATTAACTCCGGTGGCGCTGCTGGGGGGGAAACGGACCTGTCTGATGCTGTACGTACGGCAGTTATCAATAAGCGTGCGGGCGGGATGGGGCTGATTCTCGGTCGTAAAGCGTTTAAAAAATCGATGAGCGATGGCGTGAAGTTGATCAACGCCGTTCAGGATGTGTACCTCGACGGCAAAGTGACGATTGCCTGATCCTGAATGCTGTGACGAAAACCCCTCTCTGCCGCGAGGGGTTTTTTATTATCAGGAGAGGCTCGCTTTCATCACAACGGCAACGGACGGGCTGCTCGACGTGAATAAAAGCGCAGAGGAAAAAGGCCAGCACGTACAGCGCGGTGTGCGCCGCCACAGCATAAAACCGAACAGCATGGTTTTCTGCGGGGGGATAATCCCGGCAACCACGCCGAACGACTGTTTGCTACGGACATGATGATCTTATTTTCAGGGTACAGAAAGATGCTCCGGTGTCGTCACCGGAGGTTTTTGATTATTGCAAGAGTGGGTAGCGCTGTGGGATGCTATTGCCGAATCAGACGGGCGACCTGTTGCAACGCCAGATAAGCCTCATAGCGACGCTGATGAAGCGGCTGATATTGCGTCGTACTGCGATAGGTTTTGTCCACCCGGGTAAATTGTTGCATAGCCTCCTGCAGCGAGGCGGAAACCTGGCCAGCTACGGCGCCAAGAATGGCCGAACCTAACAGTACCGGCTCGCTGCATTCGGTGCTGACAATCGTTATCCCGCAGGCATCGGCCAGCAGCTGACGAACCAGCGGATGCTGTCCTGCGCCGCCGCTGATGACGATATTCTCGCTGTTAATCCCGCAGGACTTCTGCGCGTCAACAATCTGCCGCAGGCCGTAGCCGATACCGCATAATCCCGCAACGTAGAGCGCAAGCAGGTTGTCCAGATCTCGCTCCATACCTAATCCGGCAATGACTGCTTTGGCATGCGGGTCCGCCAGCGGCGCACGGTTACCTAAGAACTCCGGCACCACGTGCAGCCCGGCGGCGAGTCCGGCGGCCTCGGACGGGGTCGCTACCTGAGCCAGTACCCGGTCGGCGAGATAGACCGGCAGCGGTACGCCCGCTTCCTGCGCCAGCGCGCGTGCCTGCTCGGCCGCAGGATGGAAACTTAACAGCTGGTCGATGGCGGCGCCTGCCGCGCTTTGCCCGCCTTCGCTCAGCCACAGGCCCGGTACCATAGCGGAATAGTAAGGCCCCCAGACGCCGGGCACGAAGGCGGCGTTTTGCGTGCTGGTCATGGTGCAGGAGGAGGTGCCGAAAACACAGGCCATATTGCTGACCGCGCCATTGAGAACCCCGACGGTACCGATGCCGCCAGCATGAGCGTCAATCATGCCCACCGCCACGGGCGTTCCGACCGGCAGGCCCATCTCGTGAGCCGCTTCCGCGCAAAGGCCCTCACCGCACGGCGTCCCCGGCTCGACAATACGCTGGCCAATACGCGCAAAATCATCCTCGGCCAGATCTCCCAGACCAATTTGCTGGAAGTAGTCGGCATCCCAGCGTTGCTCATGGGCCAGATAAGTCCATTTGCAGGTGACGGTACACATTGAACGGGCCAGATCGCCGGTGGCGCGCCAGGTCAGGTAATCGGCAAGATCGAAAAAGTGGCGCGCTTGCCGATAGATATGCGGGCGGTTTTCCTTGAGCCAGAGGATTTTCGGCGTTTCCATCTCCGGCGAAATCCTGCCGCCGACGTACTGCAATACCGCATGTCCGGTGGCGTTAATCTGCTCCGCCTGGCCGATGGCGCGGTGATCCATCCAGACGATGATGTTGCGGTCCGGATCGTCGGAAGGCCCGACCGCCAGCGGTTCTCCGCTTTCGCCGACCACGACTAACGAGCAGGTAGCGTCGAAACCCATCCCGGCGACCGACTCCGGCGGCATGCCGGAGTGCGCTACGGCGGTTTTTATGCAGGCGCAGACCGCCTGCCAAATCTCGCGGCTGGATTGTTCTACCTGGTTTCCCGCGTTGCGGAACAGGGTGATTTCCCGTGTGGCATGAGCAAGCAGCTTGCCCTGAAGGTTGAAGATGCCGGCGCGTACGCTGCCGGAGCCGACATCGACGCCAATAATGGTTTGAGTATCGTCATTCATAAAGCCGTCCTTAAGCCAGCCGGGTTGAAGAGTCACAGATCGACGCTGTTAGGCAGGATAACCAGATCGCGTACGGTGACGTTTTTCGAGCGCGTCACCATAAACAGGACCGACTCCGCAACTTCAATCGGCTGCATCAGGCTGCCGTTAGCCAGCGCCTCTTCCATTTTTTCTTTCGGCCAGTCGTCAAGCAGGGCGGTCACCACCGGGCCCGGTAAGACGGCACCGACGCGCACGCCGTGTTGCGAAACCTGGCGACGGGTGGTGTGTACAAACGCCTGCACGGCGAATTTTGAGGCAGTGTAAATTGGTTCCCAGATGACCGGGACGACGCCAGCGATGGAGCTGGTAAAGATGATGTCGCCGGATTTTTGCGCAATCATGTGCGGGAGTACGCTACGCACGCAGCGGAAGGCGGCGTTGGTGTTGAGATGCAGTACGCGATCCCAGACGTCCGGGTCGCCTTCGGCCACCGGTCCGCCGATGTAGGCGCCGGCGTTAGCGTGGAAAATATCCAGTCTTCCGGCGAGATTGAGAATACCGGTCAGAATATTATCGACCTGATCGCCCTGCATTAAATCCACCTGCAGAGCGAAGGCGTTTTCGCCGAGTTCAGCCACAATCTTAGTGAGTTTTTCGCCTTCCCGGTCGATCAGCACCACTTTGGCTCCCGCCGCCAGCAGGGTTCTGGCGCATTCGAGGCCGATACCGGATGCCGCACCGGTGACGGCGGCGACTTTACCATTGAGTGAAGTATTCATAGAGGATACAGAGTGGTTCATTTTATAATCCTTCATTGAGTCTGTTTGGTCAGTCGATCTGGTCCTCGATAAGCATGGGCCAGCGTTGATGTTATGCATGAAAAATTGTTAAGGTTTTGAATAAAAGCATTATTTATAGATATACGCTGAAAATTGAGCGATGAATAACGTCATCCGCCATGGAGCATAATGGTTGCTCAATCGATGAAGCTAATGTTGCGCCAGCTTCATCGATTGAGCAAGTGGGGAAAATAACAGCGAAATGAATTTGTGACGCAAGTTGGGAAAATGAAAAAAATCACTATCTACGATCTGGCGGAATTGTCCGGCGTTTCGGCCAGCGCGGTCAGTGCAATCCTCAATGGCAACTGGAAAAAGCGGCGCATCAGCGCCAGACTTGCGGAAAAGGTGACGCGGATTGCTGAAGAGCAGGGCTATGCGATAAACCGTCAGGCCAGCATGTTGCGCAGTAAAAAATCGCATGTGATCGGCATGATTGTTCCCAAATACGACAACCGTTACTTCGGCTCCGTTGTGGAAAACTTTGAAGAGATGGCGCGCGAGCGCGGTCTGCTGCCGATTATCACCTGTACCCGCCGTCGCCCTGAGCTGGAAATCGAAGCGGTGAAGGCGATGCTCTCATGGCAGGTGGATTGGGTCGTGGCGACCGGGGCGACGAACCCGGATAAAATTACCGAGCTCTGTCAGCAGGCGGGTGTGCCAACCGTGAATCTCGATCTGCCGGGTACGCTTGCGCCGTCGGTCATCTCGGACAACTACGCTGGCGCCAGAGCGCTGACGGATAAGATCCTCGACAACAGCGCCAGGCGTCACGGCAGGCTGGCGCCGCTGACCTTCGTCGGCGGGCGTAGCAGCGACCACAATACCCTCGAACGTCTGCGCGGCTTTCGCGACGCGCACCAGGCCCGGGGCCTGAGCGTTCCCGATGAGAACGTACTGGCGCCCGGCTATTCAAAGGGCAAAGTCGAGGCCTGTATGCAGGCCAGGTTCAGTACCCCGGAAGAACATCTGCAGGGGCTCTTCGTTAACTCGACGATTTCGCTGGAAGGGGTGGTCAGATGGCTGGCGCAGTTGGGATTAACCGGCAGCGGGCAGCCGCCAATGGGCTGCTTCGACTGGGACCCGTTTGTCTATCTCCTCGGCCACGACATCGATATGGTGCAGCAGAATGTCCCGGTGATGCTGGAGGCGGTATTCAACATTATTGATGCCGGCGAAGCCCGCCAACAGCTGGTCGAGATCCCACCACTGCTGATTGCTAGTCGCGATCATGTCTGAGTCGCTTAGCGCGGCGGCAGTGAGAACTGCCGCTAGCGCGTCAGCAGCCAGCGGGCGGTATGCTCATCTGTGACCAGGCCATTGATCCAGCCCCCTTTCAGCGCCGCCAGAATCGCCGGGCGTTTATATTCTCCGCAGGCCACCGCAATACGCGGGCACTGATTGTGGCGAATATCGTAGCTGGTGATCATCCGGTTGATATCGCTCTCTACCACGCCGCCGTCGGCATCAATGAAGCGGCCGAGGATCTCGCCAATCCCGCCCTGGGCCGTCAGCTCATCCAACTGCGCCTGGTTGATAAAACCGTCTTTAAAGATGGGGCTGTTGGTGCCCAGCGGGCCGATGCCGACGAAAATCACGTCCGCCTGCTGCGCCACGTCTGAGACGTTGCGGAACAGGCGACTGGTGCACCACATTTCATGTTCATCCACGGTTTGCGCGTAGCGCGGCGCTGGCCACTGATAATATTTGGCCTGAATTTTTCGCGCCAGCAGCAGAGGAACATCGTCGTAATAGTTGCACTGGCCGTCGGCGTCCATGGCGCTAATCAGCGCCACGCAGCGCGTATTCAGACTGGCGAAGTCGATTCGCTGCATGGTTTTTTTCAGCGTCAGCCCGGAACCAATGCCGATAATCTTCGCTTTATCATCCTGCAGATAGCGGGCCATCAACTGGTAACAGCCGAAAGAAACGCTGTCCAACGTGCTCTCTTCGCTCCACGCGGGAACGATATTGCAGTCGACCAGCTGGTATTTCTCCTGTAACAGTTGCCCATAGTCGAGGCAGTTGGCCACCGGATGGTGAAGGCCGATCGAGACGATTCCCTCTTCTTTAGCGGCGGCGATCATTCGCTGCACCACCGGCCTCGAAGTCCCCAGCTGGCTGGCGATCTCGCTTTGATTCAGACCGGCAATATAGTACATCCATGCGGCGCGGACCTTCTGATCCAGCCTGATATCCTCTTCTTTACCCATGATTCCCTGCCTTAAGCGTGCGGTCATAAACAGGCCCGGCATCATTCGATCCGTAGGGGCTGCGCACAATATCTTGCGGTCTGTGGCGCCAGTAGTCTGCGTGGCGAATGATTCAGGCGATAGGCGCATTCTCGCCGCGGTTTTTAAATCAGGCAAGCTTTTGCTCTTTTTTGGTCATTTGTATTTTTAATGAGTAATTGATCTTTTGTGATCTATAACTCTTATTAAGAGCAAATGATCAGATACAGTGAGTCCCATCACTCAAGGAGATCAGAATATGAATCAGCAATTCACATGGCTTCACATCGGTCTGGGTTCGTTTCATCGTGCTCACCAGGCGTGGTATCTGCATCGTCTGATCGCCTCCGGCGATAAGCGTTGGCATATCGCGGCGGGCAATATTCGTCAGGATGCCGAGCAGGTGGTTGCGGCGCTTAGCGCCCAGAACGGGCGCTACGTTCTGGAAACCGTCAGCCCGGAAGGGGAGCGCGAATATGAAGAGATCACCTCAATTCAAAAACTGCTGCCGTGGCAGAATGGGCTGCAGCCGCTGATTGACGAAGGGGCAAACCCGCAGACCAAAGTTATCGCCTTTACCGTGACGGAAGGGGGGTACTACCTGAATACCAACCATAAGCTGGAGACCCGCAATCCGGACTTAACCAACGATCTGCAAGGGGGCTGCAAAACCCTCTACGGCACCCTCGCACGCATTCTGGAAAAACGCATGGCAGATAACGCCGGGCCGCTGACGCTGCTCAACTGCGATAACGTTCGCCACAATGGCGAGCGCTTTCACGACGGGCTGGTGGAGTTTCTCCAGTTAACTGGCAGGCGGGCGGTGATAGCGTGGCTGGCGGCGAATGCGACCTGTCCGAACACCATGGTGGATCGCATCACGCCGCGACCGGCGGCCGATCTGTCGGCGCGCATCAAAGCGCAAACCGGTATTGACGATAAAGCCCCGGTAATGGGCGAGACTTTTATTCAGTGGGTAGTCGAAGATAATTTCCGCGCTGAGCGTCCGAACCTGGAGGCCGTCGGCGTGGAGATGGTTGATTCGGTTATCCCTTACGAAGAGGCCAAAATCCGTATTCTGAACGCCTCGCACAGTGGCATCGCGTGGGCCGGTACGTTAATGGGTCAACGCTATATTCACGAAAGTACGTTGACCGATTTTATCTATGCTATTGCCGACCGCTACGTCAGCGAAGATGTGATTCCGTGCCTGGGCGACAACGGGATCGATCTGGCGACCTACCGCGATGTGGTCCTTAAGCGTTTCACCAACCCCTATATCCAGGATACCAACCAGCGGGTCGCGGCGGACGGGTTGTCAAAAATTCCGGCGATGATCGCCCCAACGCTGCAGGAGTGCTACCAACGCGGTGCCCGCCCGGAGGCGGCGGCCATGCTGCCCGCGCTGTTCTTTGTCTTTATGGCGCAGTGGCATAAAGGCACGCTGCCTTATGAATACCAGGATGGCATTCTCGATGCTCAGGCGGTCCATGAAATGTTTGAATCCAGCGACCCGATTGCCCTTTATGCCAAAGACCGGGCGCTGTTTGGTTCCCTGGCCGAACGGGATGATTTCCTGGCGCTGATGCGTGAGAAGATTGCCGCCGTCTATTCACTGATTCAATAGGAGCTGGCTATGTACCTGGGCATCGATCTTGGCACCTCGGAAGTGAAAGCACTGGTTATTGATGAGAATAATGCGGTGGTCGCCAGCCATAGCGCGCCGTTGACTATCCAGCGGCCTCATCCGCACTGGTCAGAACAGGCACCGCAGGCGTGGTGGGAAGCCACAGAATATCTGGTCATCACCCTGCGGGAAAAATGTGGCCATCACTGGTCCGCGATTAAGGCCGTCGGCCTCTCCGGGCAGATGCATGGCGCGGTACTGCTGGACAGCGGTGGGGAGGTGATCCGTCCGGCCATTTTGTGGAATGACACGCGCTGTGCGCAGGAATGTCGTGAGCTGGAGGAGAGGGCGCCTGAACTGCACCAGGTCGCCGGAAACCTGGCGATGCCGGGCTTTACCGCGCCAAAACTGTTGTGGGTGAGGCGCCACGAGCCGGCAAACTTTCAGCGCACGGCAACGGTAATGCTGCCGAAGGATTATCTGCGCTACAAAATGACCGGCAAAAAAATCTCCGATATGTCGGATGCCGCCGGGACGCTATGGCTGGACGTGGCGAAACGCGACTGGTCCGATGCGCTGCTGGATAAGTGTGGCCTGTCGCGCCGTCAGATGCCGACGCTGGTTGAAGGTTGCGAGGTGTCCGCCACGCTGGCCCCTCAGGTTGCCACGCGCTGGGGATTGAATCCCTCGGTGGTGGTGGCCGGCGGCGGCGGGGATAACGCGGTCAGCGCCATCGGCGTCGGCGCAGTCTCACCGGGCGATGCGTTTATTTCACTGGGCACCTCCGGGGTGTTGTTCGTGGTGACCGATACTTATCGCCCGGCGCCGCAGTCGGCGGTGCACGCCTTCTGCCACGTCTTACCGAACCTGTGGCATCAGATGAGCGTGATGCTCAGCGCCGCCAGCTGCCTGCAATGGTTCTGCCGTTTAACCAGCACCACCGAAGTGGCGTTGCTGGAGGAGATTGCCCAGTTGAGCGAGGAAGAGAAGGCCAACGCGCCGTTCTTTCTGCCTTATCTTTCCGGGGAACGTACGCCGCATAATGATCCGGACGCGCGCGGAATGTTCTGGGGGATGACCCATTCCAGCCTGCGCGCCCAACTGGGTTACGCGGTGCTGGAGGGGGTGAGCTTCGGGATCAACGATGGTTTGCAGGTCCTGAAAGAGAGCGGCACGCGGATTGAACAGTGTTCGCTGGTCGGCGGCGGCGCCCGCAGCCCGTTCTGGGCACAGCTGCTGGCGGATATTCTTGATATGCCGGTGGTGACCCATAAAGGCGGTGAAACCGGCGGCGCGCTGGGGGCGGCGCGGCTGGCCTGTCTGGCGGCAGGGAAACCGCTGGCTGTCGTCTGCGAAAAACCAGAGGTCTACCAGACCTGGCGCGCCGCGCCTGAACGCCATCACACCCTGATGCAACGCTATGCGCAATTTCAAGCGCTCTATCTCAACGACCTGAATTACCGACATCACTGATTTTAATAATAACAACCCTCCGGTGGCTGCACCGGAGCGTCTTCCTGCACCCTGAAAACGAGGTCATTATGTCCGTGAATAGCAAACAGTGGTTCGGTCTGCCGCTGAATCTGATCTGGGGATACATCGCCATCGCCGTGTTTATGACCGGTGACGGCTTTGAGCTGGCGTTTCTCTCGCACTACATCAAGGAGCTGGGCTTCACTCCGGCCCAGGCTTCTTTCGCCTTTACCCTCTACGGCCTCGCCGCCGCCCTGTCGGCGTGGATCTCCGGCGTGGTCGCCGAGATCATCACCCCGCAGAAAACCATGCTGATCGGCTTTGTGCTGTGGTGCGTGTTCCACGTGCTGTTCCTGGTCTTCGGCCTCGGCCACGCCAACTACCCGCTGATCCTGCTGTTCTATGGCATTCGCGGCTTTGCCTACCCGCTGTTCCTCTACGCCTTTATCGTCGCTATCGTGCACAACGTGAAAAGCGACGGCGCCAGCTCGGCGCTGGGCTGGTTCTGGGCGGTCTACTCAATTGGTATTGGTGTGTTTGGCAGCTATATCCCGAGCTTTACCATCCCGCATATCGGTGAGTTGGGCACCTTGTGGCTGGCGCTGGTGTTCTGCGTCACCGGCGGCATTATCGCGCTGGTATCGCTGCGCCATATTCAGACGCCGCGCCATATGCAGAACCTCACCACCCGCGAGAAGTTTGCCGAATTGGGGCGCGCCGCCACGTTGCTCTACACCAACCGCAATATCCTGCTCTCCAGCATGGTGCGCATCATCAACACCCTGTCGCTGTTCGGCTTTGCGGTGATCATGCCGCTGATGTTTGTCGATGAGCTGGGCTTTACCACCTCCGAATGGCTCCAGGTGTGGGCGGCTTTCTTCTTCACCACCATTTTCTCCAACGTGCTGTGGGGGATCCTTGGGGAAAAACTGGGCTGGATGAAGGTGGTGCGCTGGTTTGGTTGCATTGGCATGGCGCTGTCGAGCCTGGCGTTTTACTACATCCCGCATCATTTCGGGCATAACTTTGCCATGGCACTGGTACCGGCGATTGCGCTGGGGATTTTTGTGGCGGCGTTTGTGCCGATGGCGGCGGTCTTCCCGGCGCTGGAGCCGCAGCATAAAGGGGCGGCGATTTCGGTCTACAACCTGTCGGCAGGGCTGTCCAACTTCCTGGCTCCGGCGATTGCGGTGGTGCTGCTGCCGTACTTCAGTACGATTGGGGTGGTGGTGGCGTACACCGCGCTGTACGTGCTGGCCTTTTTCCTCTGTGCTTTTATTCGCGTCGAGCAGCCGGGTTTTACCCTGAAGCCTGCGCCAACCCGCAAAAGCGTTGAGTTTTCCTGACACAGTTAGCGGGCTGACAGGCGAGCTCCGTCAGCCCGGTTTGAGGTAGAAGATGAGCATCAAAGCGGTCATTTTTGACATGGATGGCGTGATTATTGATTCAGAAGCCCTGTGGCGGCAGGCGCAACGGGAGGAGCTGGCCTGTTGGGGCGCGACGGTCAGCGAGGAGGAGTGTGAAACGCTGACGAAAGGTAAGCGACTGGACGATATTGCCCGCGTGTGGTGTCGGCACTGCCGGCTGGCGATTGCACCACAGCAGCTGGAAGCACTCATTTTACAACGCATCGTCGGATTGATTACCGCCAACGGGGAGGCGATGGGGGGCGTCAACGAGGCATTGGCGCATTTTCGGCGTCTGGGTTGCCGGATTGCGCTGGCGACGTCTTCTTCTCATCAGGTGATTTCCGCGGTACTCGATAAACTCTCCCTACGGCCCTGCTTTGATGTGATTTCCAGCGCCGATGATGAGGCGTGGGGCAAACCGCATCCGGCGGTCTACCTCTCGACACTGCGCAAGCTGGCGCTGAGCGCCGGAGAGTGTCTGGTTATCGAGGACAGTTTTCACGGCTTTTGCGCGGCGCAGGCGGCGGGTATTGCCACGGTCGTTATTGCGCCAGATTGTCAGCATCCGCGTTTTGCCGCCGCTATCGCCCGTCATCGCTCGTTACCGGAACTGCTGCAGAGGCGCTCTGAACCTGACCTGGCGCTCGGGTGACGACCTTATCGGTGAGCGCAGAAGCTCTGGAGATGTAAACGGTCTTTTTATCTCTTCGTTCTGCGCTCGCCTTCTACCTGGCGTATTATTTCAGCAACGCGCAGTCCGGCGGCAGGCGACAGCGTAGTGCGCCCGGGAGAATTTCCATACGGAAATGTTTACCGCTCAGCGGTTCGCCATCAAGGTTAAAGGTCATCTCGTGCGGCGCGGTGATTTCAAACCACGACGACACGCCGTCCACCAGGTTAGGGGAGTTGTCGGGATCCGCCAGGGTAGTAAACAGCGCGGGCAGCAGCTCTTCGCCGGTAAAAACCCGCAAATGCAGCAGGCCGTCGTTAATCAGGGCTTGCGGGCAAAGCTGCTGACCGCCGCCAGCCTGACGACCGTTGCCGATACCAATAACCAGCGCGTTTCCGCGCCAGCTAAAGTTTTCGCCGTGAATTTCGCAGCGGTCGGGTTTCAGGGTGTCCATACGCATCAGGCCATGAATCAGATAGGAGACGCCGCCCAGCGCGGCTTTGAGTTTCTCCGGCGTTTCGGTAGTAATCCGGGTCCCGAAGCCACCGGTCGCCATGTTAATAAAGCCGGTTTTATCATTCACCCGCGCCACGTCTATGGCGATATCGCGGCCGACAATCGCCAGTTTCAGGGCGCTGGCGAGATCTTGTGGGATCCCGACGCTGGTGGCGAAATCATTGGCGGTACCCAGCGGCAGGATGCCGAGCGCGACCTGGCTTTTACGCTGGACCAGCGCCGTGGCGACCTCATTGATGGTGCCATCGCCGCCGCCGGCAATCACTGTCCCCACCTTAAGCTGCAGCGCTTCATCGACAAAACGGACGGCATCGCCTTTTTCCCAGGTCACCCGAACATGGATGTCGATACCTTCCTCGCGCAACAGTGCGATCGCTTCGCGCAACTGCGGCTCGTTAGCTCTTTTGCCATTGAGAATCAGTAAGCTGGCTGGAAACACAGGCATAGTTATGGCTTCCTTTTTGTGCAAGATGCAGAAAGTGTACCCTATGATAGCGAGGATGGACATTTTGTAACGCCGGGCGACGGCGAGAAAGGAAGGAGCGCACAGCGGCGTGATAAAAAATAAGCCCGCGTAAGGGAGATTACGCAGGCTAAGGAGGTGGTTCCTGGTACAGCTAGCATTTATGGGTTATGTTTTTCAGCAAGATGGATAATACCCACTTCAAACGCAACGGTGTGTGATCCGTTTCTAATATCCGTGCATCCTGAAAAAATAACCCTGATAAACTAGTTACTGTGCGGATTTCTGGTCGTCTGGCCAGTAAAGTTGCGCATCAGCAGAGCATACTGCAGCTCCATCTCTTCCGGTACAGGCAACCATACTGTATAGCCATCGCCGGGGGCGACCGGCATCGCCTCACCTTTGGCATTCACCATGTGTTCCAGGGTGAAGTTCACGTTGCCCTGCGGGGTCATCAGCTCAAGGCTGTCGCCGACGGAAAACTTATTTTTCACCGCTACGGCGGCCAACTGACCATTGCGCTCACCGGTAAATTCACCGACAAACTGCTGGCGTTCGGAAAGGGAGTAACCGTACTCATAATTCTGGTAATCGTCATGGGTATGACGGCGCAGGAAGCCTTCGGTGTAGCCACGGTGGGCTAGTCCTTCCAGCGTTTCCAGCAGGCTTTCGTCAAACGGTTTGCCCGCCGCGGCGTCATCAATAGCCTTGCGATAAACCTGGGCGGTGCGTGCGCAGTAATAGAACGATTTGGTGCGGCCTTCGATTTTCAACGAGTGCACGCCCATCTGCGTCAGACGCTCGACATGCGCAATGGCGCGCAGGTCTTTGGAGTTCATGATGTAGGTGCCGTGTTCATCTTCGAAAGCGGTCATGTATTCGCCAGGCCGTTTGGCTTCTTCAATCATAAACACTCGGTCGGTTGGCGCGCCGATCCCCAACGTGGGTTCGACGGTCTTGACCGGAATCGGCTCATGCTGGTGGACGATATTGCCGACGTCATCTTCTTTGCCTTCCTGAACGTTGTATTCCCAGCGGCAGGCGTTGGTGCAGGTGCCCTGGTTCGGGTCGCGTTTGTTGATATAGCCCGAGAGCAGGCAGCGGCCAGAATAGGCCATGCACAGCGCGCCGTGGACGAAAATCTCGAGTTCCATCTCCGGGACCTGGCTGCGGATTTCGGCAATTTCGTCCAGCGACAGTTCGCGGGAAAGAATCACCCGGCTCAGCCCCATCTGCTGCCAGAATTTAACGGTCGCCCAGTTGACGGCGTTGGCCTGAACCGACAGATGAATCTGCATATCGGGGAAGTTTTCCCGCACCAGCATGATCAAACCCGGATCGGACATAATCAGCGCGTCCGGCCCCATATCCACCACCGGCTTCAGATCGCGAATGAAGGTTTTCAGCTTGGCGTTGTGCGGCGCAATGTTGACGACCACGTAGAATTTTTTCCCGAGCTGATGAGCTTCATTGATGCCCAACTGTAGGTTTTCATGGTTGAATTCGTTGTTGCGCACGCGCAGAGAATAACGCGGCTGGCCAGCATACACGGCGTCAGCGCCATAAGCGAAGGCGTAACGCATATTTTTCAGCGTTCCCGCCGGGGAAAGGAGTTCCGGTTTAAACATGATGTTCTCGTTCTGATGACAGGTCAGATTCGCCACACCTGATGTGGCGACTTGGGGAAGCACTTTCATGAACAGTGCCCACACATTAAGGGCGGGCATTGTAGCGCTGCGGCTAAGGAGAGTAAACCTTTCCCCTTACCCCAATCTTGCCTTGCGCAACGAGGAGGGGGCTTACGCCAGACGACAGGCGTCGGCCTCCCAGCGGTAGCCAACGCCGTAGACCGCGCGGATAAAGGACTGCTCGGCGTCCAGCGACTCCAGCTTACGCCGCAGATTTTTGATATGGCTGTCGATGGTTCTGTCGGTCACCACGCGATAGTCATCGTACAGGTGATTGAGCAGCTGCTCGCGCGAGAAAACTTTGCCCGGCTCCTGCGACAGGGTTTTCAGCAGACGAAACTCGGCGGGGGTCAGATCCAGCAGCTTATTGCGCCATGAAGCCTGAAAACGGCTCTCATCTACAATCAGCGGGCTTTCCGCATCCAGCGCCAGCAGATCCCGGCGCGGCTGGCAGCGGCGGAGGATCGTTTTCACCCTGGCGACGACTTCGCGCGGGCTGTAGGGCTTACAGATGTAATCGTCGGCGCCGATCTCCAGTCCAAGCAGCCGATCGATTTCCTCAATTTTCGCCGTCACCATCACTACCGGCACATCGGAAAAGCGACGGATCTCCCGACACAGCGTCAGGCCATCGGTTCCCGGCAGCATCAGATCTAACAAGATCAAGTGTGGTGGGGTCTGGCGCACGTAAGGCAGGACCCGATCGCCGTGATTAATCAGCGTTGGCACATAACCTGCCGCGAACAGATAGTCGAGCAGCAACTGACCCAATTTGGGTTCATCTTCCACGACAAGAATGCGCGGGGTATTTTCATCAACAGGTAATTCGCTCATACGTCTCTCGGTGTATCACGTTCCAGAGGTAACTCTACTTTAATGCTAACCCCGCCAAATGGCGAATGGTCGGCTCGTAAGGTGCCGCCATGGGCAGCGACGATGTTGACACAAATGGCCAGCCCCAACCCGGAGCCGCCACTGGCGCGGTTACGTGAACCTTCGGCACGATAGAAGCGCTCGCACAGCCGTTCCAGCTGTTGGTCGCTGACGCCGGGACCGCTATCGGCAAAATCAAGAAGGATGCGCCGGCCCGTCTGGCTGGCGCTGATCAGCAGACGTCCGCCGCTATCGGTATAGCGGAGGCTGTTTTCCAGGAGATTGTTGAAAAGCTGCATCAGGCGATCGGCGTCGCCAAATACCGTCGCGTTTTCCGGAAGCGAAACGGCGATGGCCAGCCCCCGGCTGGCGAAGCGTTCACGGAAGGCGCCCGCCGCGACTTCCAGCAGCGTAATGATATCCACGGCGGTTTTTTGATAGGCCAATGCGCCTTCATCGGACATCGATAGCTGGTGCAGATCGTCAACCAGTTTGGTCAGGGTGGTGACCTCCGCCTGTAGCGAAGTGACGGAATCCGGGGTGAATTTGCGTACGCCGTCCTGAATGGCTTCCAGTTCGCCGCGCAGCACCGCCAGCGGGGTCCGCAGTTCATGAGAAATATCTGCCATCAGGTCGCGACGCATTTGCTGGTTGCGTTCCAGGGTGCTGGCGAGCTGGTTAAAATCCTGCGCCAGGCGGCCGAGCTCATCGCTGCTGCTGACCGCCACGCGGGTGGTGAAATCTCCCGCCGCCAGGCGGTGGGTCCCTTCGACCAGACGCTTTACCGGCGCCAGCAGGCCGCGCGCCAGCGGGAAAGTTGCCAGCGCAGCAAGGATCGTCGACAGGGCAACAATCAGCCAGCTGGCGCGCTTTTGCTGACGGTCGAAATTAATGTCGGTATTGCGCGTCAGACGCTCGACCGGTGAGGCGATAACCTCGCCCACCGATACGCCGTTAACCATAATATTGCGCCGGCTGCCGTCTTCAGGCACCCGCTCGCGGGGGCCAACCAGGACGTGCCCTTGCTGGTCAACGACCCAGAAAAGCGTGCGCCAGCCGTGCGGAGGCATATCCGGGCCGGGGCCGTGCGAGCCGTCCGGCGGAGGGGTATCGGGTGGGGGGCCCTCGGCGCCAGGCGCGCCAGCGGAATTTGTTTTGCGCCCGCCTGGGAAGCGATCGTCGTTATCGCGATCGAACGACTTTAATAGCTGGAAAATAAAGCGATCGTTATTGCGCAGAAATTTCCAGTTGCCGTGCAGGGCATACTGCTCGCTCAGCGCATCGCCCAGCATCATCAGCCGCTGTTCATTGCCGCGCTTGATATAATCGATAAATCCGCGTTCAAAACTGATGCGCACCGCCCAGTGCATGCTGATGAGCAGCACGATGCAGGTGGCCAGAATAGCCAGAAATAGCTTGCCGGTAATACCGGGACGCCATAGCTTCACGGCTCACTCCTTTTATGTCGGGCGATAGCGGTATTGCTTTCGGTATCATCGGGAACGCGGGAAAAAATGCAGGCCGGTAGCGCAATAATGACCGCCATGCACAGGTAGGTATAAAGAAAGACCTGATGGGTGGCGGCGCCATCGGCGCTGATATGCTGCTGACCGAACAGGCCGAGCAGCATCCCGGCGAGGGTTACGCCAATACTCATCGACAGTTGCATCACCATCGACAGCAGGCTGTTGCCGCTGCTGGCGTGGTCATCCGGCAGATCTTTCAGTGTCAGGGTGTTCATCGACGAGAAGCGGCTGGAGTTGATCATCCCTTGCATAAACAGCACCACCGGCAATAGCCAGTACCAGCCCGCCAGGGCGACGGCCATAAACAGCAGGCTCACCAACGCCAGACCAAGAGTCGCCACCATTAAGACGCGGCGGTAGCCAAAGCGGTTGACCACCTGTACCACAATACGTTTCATCCCCATGCTGCCAAGCACCATCGGAATCATCATCATCCCGGCGTGAAACGGTGTAAAGCCGAGGCCAATTTGCAGGAATACCGGCGTCATAAAGGGCAGCATACCGCTGCCAATACGTCCGGAAAAGCTGCCGCCGAGCCCGAGGGAGAAAGTGCGATTGCGAAACAGGTTCAGACTGAACAGGGCGTTGTCATTGCCCCGGGCGTAGCATAAATAGAGCACAATGGCGGCCACGCCGGTCACCACCAGCGCGCTGAGCAGCAGCGGAGAAATTCCCAGCCCTTTTTTACCGTCGAGCGCGAGGGTTAAGGTCGCCATCCCCAGCGCCAGCAGGATAAAGCCAACAATATCGAAGCGCCGGGTCTGAAGAGTGTAGTTTGGCATCAGCAACAGGGTGGCGATGGCGCCGATAATGCCCACCGGAATATTGATTAAGAAAATCCAGTGCCAGGAGGCGTATTCCACCAGCAGGCCGCCGAGGGCCGGGCCAAGCAGCGGCCCGACCTGGCCGGGGAGCGTAACAAAGGTCATCGCCGCCATATACTGGGCGCGCGGAACGATTTTCATCACCGTCAGACGACCGACAGGGACCATCATGGCGCCACCGACACCCTGCAGTACGCGGGCCAGCACCAACTGATTGAGGGTTGCGGCCTGGGCACAAAGCAGCGACCCGAGCGTAAACAGAATAATGGCGCTAAAAAAGATATTGCGCACGCCCACCCGGTCCGCCAGCCAGCCGCTGGCGGGTAGCATAATCGCCACCGTCAACACGTAGGAGACGATGACCATATGCATATGCAAGGGGCTCTCCCCAAGGCTTTTGGCCATTGAAGGGAGGGCGGTATTGACGATGGTGGTGTCCAGCGATTGCATAAAGAAGCCGAAAGCCACTATCCATAATTGCCAGCGGACGCTGGAGGGCAGTTCTGTCATGTTATTCGCTTACCGGTTGGCTAACTTTTCGCGAAAAACGCACCCGCAGACGGTCAAAGAACAGATAGACCACCGGTGTGGTGTAGAGGGTCAACAACTGGCTCATGACCAGCCCGCCGACAATGGTGATCCCCAGTGGCTGACGCAGTTCCGAGCCGTCGCCGCCCGAAAGCACCAGTGGCAGTGCACCAAACAGCGCCGCGAGAGTGGTCATCATTATCGGGCGGAAACGCAGCAGGCAGGCCTGGAAGATCGCCTCTTCCGGCGGCAGATTGCCGTTACGCTGCGCTTCGAGGGCAAAGTCGACCATCATGATGGCGTTTTTCTTCACTATCCCAATTAATAGCATGATGCCGATAAGCGCAATCAGGCTGAACGGCGCGCCAAAGAGTTCCAGCGCCAGCAGGGCTCCCACACCTGCCGAGGGGAGGGTGGAGAGAATCGTTAACGGATGCACATAGCTTTCGTAGAGGATTCCCAGCACGATATAGACCGTTGCAATGGCGGCCAGAATCAAAATGACCTGCGAATGCATGGTCTGCTGGAAGACCTGCGCGGTACCGGCATAGGTGCCCCGTACGCTGGAAGGCACTCCAAGCTGAGTCATCGCGCGATTAATGGCATCGCTGGCTTCCGATAGCGATTGACCGGTCGGCAGGTTAAAAGAGATCGTCGACGCCGCCGACAGTCCCTGGTGGTTGACCGACAGCGGTGCGTTGGCTGGCTGCCATTTAGCAAAATAGGCGAGCGGGATCGGTTTGTCTTCGCTGTTGATCACAAACATCTTATCCAGCGCACTGACGTCCTGGGTATAAGCCGGATCGACCTCCATCACCACTTTATACTGGTTCAGCGGCTGGTAAATCGTCGAGATCTGCCGCTGGCCGAAAGCGTTATTCAGCAGACTGTTGGCATCATGGACGCTAATCCCGAGGCGCGACATGGTATCGCGATCGTAGATGAGATCCATTTCGGCGCCGTTATCCTGCTGATCAGAGTTGACGTCCGCCAGTTCAGGCAGCGCGGCCAGCGCTTTGCGAATCTTCGGTTCCCATTCGCGCAGCGCCGAGAGATCGTCTGATAACAGAGTGTACTGATAGCTGGCGTTGGCCTGGCGGCCGCCGACGCGAATATCCTGCACCGCCATTAAGAACAGGTTGGCGCCCGGTTCTTTGGCCAGTTTTTTACGCAGCCGGTCGATAATCTGCTGCGCCGTTTCATGCCGCTGATCGCGAGGTTTGAGGGAGATAAACATCATCCCGCTGTTCACCCGTGAACCGCCGGTAAAGCCGGTGACATTGTCCACCGCCGGATCTTCACGAATGATCTTCATAAAGTCCTGCAGCTTGCCGCGCATCGCCTGGAAGGAGATACTCTGGTCAGCCTGAATGCCGCCTATCAGCACGCCGGTATCCTGCTCCGGGAAGAGGGTTTTTGGTATTGAGATATAGAGCCAGATGCTGAGCGCCATGGTTCCCAGCAGCACCAGACCGGTAATACGGCTGTGCCGGAGGACCCACTTCAGCGATTTACCGTAGCCGCCCTGCACGGCGACCAGCAGGCGGCCGAAACCGCGGTTGCGCGTTGGTTCCGAGGGTTTTCCGCGCTTCAGCAGCCAGCCGCACATCATCGGCGTCAGGGTAAGGGAGACCGCCAGCGAGATGCCGATCGCCACCGATAAGGTGACAGCAAATTCGCGTAACAACCGCCCTGGCAGTCCGCCCATCAGCAGCAGCGGTAAAAAAACCGCCACCAGCGAGAGACTCATCGACAGCACGGTGAAACCGACTTCACGGCTCCCCTGCAGCGCCGCCTGCAGCGGCTTCATTCCGGCCTCAAGATGGCGGGAGATATTTTCCAGCACCACGATAGCATCGTCGACCACGAAGCCGGTGGCGATGGTCAGGGCCATCAGCGACAGGTTGTTGAGGCTGAAATCGCAGAGATACATCGCCGCAAAGGTGCCAATCAGCGAGACCGGAACGGCCACCGCCGGGATCAGCGTTGCCCGCCCGGAGCGCAGAAACAGGAACACCACGAGGATAACCAATGCCACCGAGATCACCAGCGTCTGCTCGACTTCCTCCAGCGAGGCGCGGATGGTCGGCGAACGGTCCTGGGCGATTTGCAGGTCGATAGCCGCCGGAATGGTTTTTTGCAGTTCCGGTAGGCGGGCGCGAATACTGTCTACCGTCTGGATGATATTGGCTTCCGGCAGCTTGCGGATCATCAGCAAAATAGCCGGTTTGGCGTTGGTCATCCCGGCGTTGCGTACATCCTGCACCGAATCGCTGATCCGCGCGACGTCGCCAAGGCGTACCGCCGCGCCGTTGCGGTAGTGCACGATCAACGGCTGGTATTCCGCGGCGGTTTTGAGCTCATCGTTAGTTTGTACCTGCCAGCGCGAGCTGTGATCCTCCAGCGCGCCCTGCGGTTTACGCACGTTGGCGTTATTGATAGCGGTGCGCACGGCGTCCAGCGAAACGCCCTGGTTAAACAGCGCCTGTGGGTTGAGGTCGACGCGCACTGCGGGCAGCGAGCTGCCGCCCACGTCGACGTCGCCGACGCCGTCAATCTGGGAGAGGGTTTGCGCCAACTGAGTCGAGGCAAAATCATACAGTTTGCCCTGGGAGTAGGTATCCGAGGTGAGCGTCAGGATCATTATCGGCGCATCGGAGGGGTTGGCCTTGCGATAGGTCGGACGGCCTGGCATGCCGCTCGGCAGCAGGCTTTGCGCGGCGTTGATCGCCGCCTGCACATCGCGGGCGGCGCCGTTGATATCGCGGTCGAAATTGAACTCCATAATAATGCGCGTGCTGCCCAGCGAGCTGGTGGAGGTCATTTCCGACACGCCGGCGATCCGGCCGAGAGAGCGCTCAAGCGGCGTCGCCACCGACGAGGCCATGGTTTCCGGCGACGCGCCGGGCAGCGAGGCGCTGATCATGATCACCGGGAAATCCACCTGTGGCAGCGGGGCCACCGGCAGCAGGCGGAAACCGAGCACCCCACACAGGGTGATGGCGAGCGAAATCAGAATCGTCGCCACCGGGCGGTAAATGAAGAGGGCGAAAAACTTCATTTACGCCTCCTCCTCATGCCGCGGGAAGCGGCTTTTGATGTACAGCGACAGACGGTCGAAGAGCAGATAGATAACCGGGGTGGTGAACAGCGTCAGCACCTGGCTTAGCATCAGACCGCCGACCATACCGATACCGAGAGGACGTCGTAGCTCGGCGCCGACGCCGGTGCTCAGCATCAGCGGCAGTGCGCCGAGCAGGGCGGCGAGCGTGGTCATCAGAATCGGGCGAAAACGCAGCAGACAGGCCTGATAAATCGCCTCACGTGGCGGCATGCCCTGTTCGCGTTCGGCGGCCAGCGCAAAGTCGATCATCATGATGGCGTTCTTCTTGACGATGCCAATCAGCAGGATAATCCCGATAATGGCGATAACGTCCAGCTCGCTGCCCGCCAGCCACAGCGCCAGCAGCGCCCCGACGCCGGCGGTCGGTAAGGTCGACAGGATGGTAATCGGGTGAATAAAGCTTTCATACAGTACGCCGAGCACGATATACATCGCCACAACCGCCGCCACCACCAGCCAGACGGTATTGTTGAGCGCCGACTGGAAGGCGAGGGTGCTGCCCTGGAACTGGGTACGGATATCGGTCGGCAAATCCAGCGCCTGTTCGGCGGCGAGGATGGCGTCGACCGCATCGCCCAGCGAGTAGTTATCCGGGACGTTAAACGAAATGGTGGTCACCGGGAACTGATCGAGATGGTTAATCGACAGCGGCGCGAAGCGTTGCTCGACGCTGGCGATGGATTTCAGCGGCACGATGCCGCCCTCACTGCTGGTCAGGCGAATGTTGTCCAGCGCCGCCAGCCCAGGTGTTGTGCGGGTGTCATGTTCCAGCACCACGCGATACTGATTGGCCTGGGTGTAGATGGTCGAGATCAGCCGCTGGCCGAAGGCGTTATACAGCGCATTATCGACGTCGGCCATGCTGATGCCAAGACGACTGGCGCTGTCGCGATCGACTTTGATATAGGCGGCGAGGCCCTTATCCTGCCAGTCGCTGCTGACGTCAGAGAGCTGAGGCAGTGCCTGGAGACGCGCCAAAAGCTGCGGCACCCAGAGACTGAGCGCATCCAGTGAGTTCGCCTGCAAGGTGAACTGATACTGGGTCCGGCTGACGGTGGTATCGATAGTCAGATCCTGCGTCGGCTGGAGGTAGAGCTCGACGCCGGGGATCCCGTCCACCGCTTTCTGCAGGCGGGTAATCACGGTCTGCACACGGTCGTCGCGTTGATTCAGCGGTTTGAGGTTAATCTGCAGGCGGGCGCTGTTCAGCGCTGGATTGGTGCCGTCCACCCCGACGAAGGAGGTCAGGCTCTCGACGGCCGGGTCTTTGAGGATCGCGGCGGAAACCTGCTCCTGGCGCTGCGCCATATTAGCAAACGAAGCGGATTGCGGAGCCTGTAACGTCCCCTGAATAATGCCGTTGTCCTGAATCGGGAAGAAGCCTTTCGGAATGAAGACCCACAGCATGATTGACAGCGCCAGCGTGCCTAAGGCTACGCTCAGGGTCAGCCACGGGTGATTCAGCACCCGGCTGAGCATCCGACCATAGGCGGCGATCACCCGCTCGAAGAAGCGTTCGCTGGCCCGGGAGAAGCGGTTTTGCTTACGCAGCGACTCGTGGCTGAGCATCCGCGCGCACATCATTGGCGTCAGCGTCAGCGAGACGACGGCGGAAATCAATATCGCCACCGCCAGGGTGACGGCGAATTCACGGAACAGCCGACCGACGATATCGCCCATAAACAGCAGCGGGATCAGCACCGCAATCAGCGAGAAGGTTAATGAGATAATGGTAAAGCCGATTTCTCCGGCGCCCTTCAGCGCGGCGGCGAGCGGCTTTTCGCCTTTTTCGATATAGCGCGAGATGTTTTCGATCACCACGATGGCATCATCGACGACGAAACCGGTGGCGATGGTGAGCGCCATCAGCGTCAGGTTGTTGATCGAAAAGTCGAGGAACACCATTACCGCGAAGGTGCCCACCAGCGACAGCGGCACGGCGACGCCGGGGATAATGGTCGCCGGTACGTTGCGCAGGAACAGGTAAATGATCATCACCACCAGCGCAATCGCCAGCATCAGCTCAAACTGGGTGTCGCTCACCGACGCGCGGATGTTGGTGGTACGGTCGGAAAGGACCTGCACCTTGACCGATTTCGGCAGGCTTTCCGTCAACTGCGGGAGCATCTGACGCACGCTGTCGGCGGTGGCGATGATGTTTGCTCCCGGCTGGCGTTGGACGTTCATGACGATCGCCTGCTGGTTGTTCGCCCACGCGCCGAGCCAGCTGTTTTCCGCCCCTTGCTCGATGGTGGCGACATCGCCGAGACGAATCGGCGCGCCGTTCTGCCAGGCGACGATCAGGCGGCGATAATCTTCCGCCGACTGCATCTGGTCGTTAGCGGAGAGGGTCACGGCGCGGGAAGGACCGTCAAGGCTGCCTTTTGCCGAGTTGACGTTGGCGCTGGTGATGGCGGTGCGAATGGTTTCGCTGGTCAACCCCAGCGCGGCGATGGCCTGCGCATTGAGCTTCACGCGTACCGCCGGGCGTTGGCCGCCCGCGAGAGTCACCAGCCCGACGCCGGAAATCTGGGAAATTTTCTGCGCCACGCGGGTCTCCACCATATCTTCCACCTGGGTCATCGGAATGGCGGAAGAGGTGACCGAGAGGGTCATGATTGGCGGATCGGCCGGGTTGACTTTACTGTACACCGGCGGGTTCGGCAGGTCAGACGGCAGCAGGTTGGTGGCGGCGTTGATCGCGGCCTGGACCTCCTGTTCGGCCACGTCCAGCGACAGGGTCAGCTGGAACTGGAGCGTGACCACCGAGGCGCCGCCGGAACTTTGCGACGACATCTGTTTCAGGCCGGACATCTGGCCAAACTGGCGTTCCAGCGGCGCGGTAATCGCCGAGGTGATGACCTCCGGGCTGGCGCCGGGATAGAGGGTGACCACCTGGATGGTCGGATAATCGACTTCCGGCAAGGCGGAAACTGGCAGGAATCGATAGCCGATGATCCCCGCCAGCATTATCGCCACCATCAGCAGGGTAGTGGCGACCGGGCGCAGAATAAACAGTCGGGAAGGGCCGCCCGTACTGCTCGGGGGTAAGACCTGCATCAGGAGCGCGCTCCTTTTTGGCCGTATTCACGGCTGGTGGCTTTTTCCGGTGCGGCCGGTGCGCTGTGCGGGTCCACCACTTCCACTTTCGCTCCTTCGGTCAGACGATCGATACCGTCAGTGACCACCCGGTCACCCGCCGACAGCCCGGCGGTAATCACCACTTTCAGACTGTCCTGAATACCCGGCGTGACGCTGTGCTTGCTGACTTTATTCTCATCGTTCAGTACCCAGACGAAGTGGCCTTCATTGCCCATTTGCAGCGCGGCAGTCGGGATGACGATGGCGTTCTGTTCTGTGTCCACCAGCATACGGGCGTTAACGAACTGATTCGGGAACAGGGCGTCGTCCTGGTTGTTAAAGCGCGCTTTCAGTTTGATGGTCCCGGTGGTGGCGTCAATCTGGTTATCCAGACTCAGCAGGGACCCTTCGCTGATTTTTTGTTTATTGGTCCGGTCCCAGGCCTCAACCAGCAGCGTTTTCCCGGCTTTCTGCGCCTGGACTACCGTGGCGATATCATTTTCCGGGAGTGTGAAGACCAAATCGATTGGGTGGGTTTGGGTTAACACCACGATACCGGTGGTATCGCCGCTTGAAATCTGATTGCCGATATCCACCTGTTTTAAGCCCACGCGGCCGTCAATCGGCGCGGTGATGCGGCTCCAGTTTAGCTGTAGCTGGGCGCTGGCCACGGCGGCTTCGTCGGCTTTGATAGTGCCTTCCGTTTCGCTAACCAGCGACTGCTGGGTATCTAGCTCCTGGCGTGAAACAAGGTTGCTCTTCACCAGCTGTTGATAGCGGGCGAGATCGCGTCGGGCGTTGGCGAGCGTGGCTTTGTCTTTCGCCAGTTGGCCCTGGGCCTGGGCCAGCGCGACTTTAAACTGGCTGGGGTCGATTTCGGCGAGCAGATCGCCGGCTTTGACCTGCTGGCCTTCCTGGAAATGGATCGCCAGCAGCTGACCCTCTACCCGGCTGCGAACGGTTACCGTATTGGCCGCCGTCACCGTACCGAGGCCGCTGAGATAGCGAGGCACCGACTCGCTGGTGGCCGTCGCCGCTTGAACCGGCGCCAGCACCGCGCCGAAGCGACCATGGCGACCGCCGCCAGGCGCTGGCTGCTGTGAGCCATTCGCCGCAGCAGGCGCCGCGTTTGTCGCTTCACGACTCTGCCAGAACCAGTACCCGGCACCGGCAATGACGATGACCGCCAGCGCGGTACCCCAACGGAGTGTATGACTGCCTTTCATTAATTTGCTATCTCATCCTGAAACGTTTCGCGAAATGATACTAGTTTAGTGACCAAACGCCCCGCAAAAATGGAGGAATTATGAAAAGACTGTTGAGATATGTCTGGATAAAACGCTTTTCGATGAGCCGGTTAGGCTAAAAAAAGATGGGGTATCGGGTCTGATGCTCATTGTTGCCCGCGCGTTTCCTCCTGGATCTGGCAGGGCGGGGCGATTTTTCATGCCTGGTATAACCGTCCTGACGCCATTATTATCAAGACTATAAGTCTGTACTGCAGGGACGGGTACGTCGGGTGTCTGGTTTTGTAACACGAATGCCGGTATCCATCAGGAGTTACGCAGAGACAATGAAATTTATCCAGAAGACGAAATGGATGCTGGCGGGCGGCGGGGTGGCCGTGCTCGTTTCCGTTTTGCTGACCAATGTTGTCATGTTAAATAATCAGCGTGTTCAGCTTGATTCGCTGAGTCATGAACTTCTCAGCTACGGTGAAGAGGTGACCACGCAAATCATTTCCTCTATTCATCATGCGCAGATTAGGCATATTGATGGCTGTAACAAGCAGGCGATCGCGGCCTTGCGGGAGGTCATCTGGAAGTATGCAAGCGTGGAAGACATTGGCATCGTGGAGAACGGTAAACTGGTCTGCACCGCCAACTGGGGCATGCTGGATAAACCGCTGCCGCTACCCGCCGGGAAATATGTCGTACCGAGTGGATATAGCATTTACAAAGGCCAAAAGAATTATCTCCCGTACGGAGTGGTTCTGGATATGAGCCAGCAAGACAATATTGTGGCCTTTACGTCGTCATTTGCCTTTAGTGCATTTTCCCGGCGCTACCAGGGCTTTAATTTTTCTTTAACCAGTTTAAACGGCAATCACGTTTTTCTTAATAATATGAAATCCGTGGCCGCGACCGGGTCGTCGATAAGCGTTAGCCTGTGCAGCAGTAAATACGACATTTGCAGCCATCTGACGGAGCGAAAACAGGGGTTTTTCTCACTCTCTCCGCTACTTATCGCTCTCATTGTGGGCGCCGCTTTTATTCTCGGCGCGGCGTTCCTTTATTCTATTCTGAGCTATCTCAGCGAACGGCGATCGCTGGAGTTTCGCTTAAAAAAAGCGATTGTTAATCAGCGTATTTACATGGAGTATCAGCCGTTGGTGTGTGCCAAAAGCGAACGGGTGGTCGGCGTCGAGGCGCTGGTTCGCTGGTATGATCCGGTCTTTGGCCAGGTTTCCCCGGAGCTGTTTATTTCAATGGCTGAACAGCTGAATGTTTACTCCGATATTTCTAAGCTGGTGATGGAGAAGGCCATCAGCGAGTTGAAAACGATTTTGCTCGCCGATGCGCAGTTTACCCTCGCGATGAATATTGGCAAATGTGAAATTAATGACCCGCTGTTTTTAGATAATCTTATGCAGGTTTTGCAACATAATGGCATTCGTCCCCGGCAGATTAAAATTGAGATCACCGAAAGGAGCGGCGAATACTATAAAAAAATCGCGGCCTTTTCATTACAGGCGATGAATCGCGGATTGCGCATCGCCCTTGATGATTTCGGTACCGGCTCTTCAAATCTGCAATGGTTAACTGAAGTGTTTTACGATGAGATAAAGCTGGATAAATTTTTCGTCAACGGGCTTAAGAATGAGTATAAACGCACTATCCTGACATCGATTCTTGCTGTGGTCTGCAAACTGAATAAGCAAATTGTCTTTGAGGGTGTGGAAAGTAAAATTGATTTTGAGTTCGTCAAATCCTTCGATGAACATGCTTTAATTCAGGGATGGTATTTTTACCGGGCGATGCCAATCGACAAACTCACTGCGTTGCTCCTTCCCGTCTCGCCCTCTCACCCTGCGCCAGGCGCACAAGATTAGCCTCCGGCAAGCGACCTTTATCCGACAGCGGAATGCGTCGTTTTCCCGGCAATATACAGCGTAAATTGACCTCCGTGGCCGGCTATTCAGCCGGACTGGTGACAACATCTGTTTGATAATCAAGAAAACCCGATGCTTTACCGGCATGTCGGGAACAACAACGATCATTAGTCACCTGAGGGTTCTCTATGCATTTTAACCAGGCTATCGCCCGCCTGCCGGCCGCAACCTGTGCCGCCGGTCAAACCACTGCCCGGCTCGGTACGCCGGATATTGCCGGCACGACACGTCAGTTTCTTGCCTACGTGGAAACCTTGCTGCAGCTCGGTCTGAAAGTGACCGTATTGCCCGCGGCTGCGGACTATCCGGATGCCCATTTTGTGGAAGATACCGCAGTCGTCATGCCCGAACTGGCGGTCATTACCCATCCCGGCGCGCCGAGTCGTCAGGGGGAAGTGGCGTCGATAGCGCCGGTACTGGCCGGTTTTCGTTCGCTGGTGCATATGAGCGAGCAGGGTCATATGGATGGCGGCGACGTGCTGCTGGTCGGTAAGCAGTTTTTTGTTGGTCAAACGGCGCGTACCGACGAGCAGGGGATCCGCGAGTTTGCGGCCGCCGTTGAACCGCATGGCTATCAGGTCACCTCCATTGAAGTGAGCGCCGGGCTGCACCTGAAGTCGATCGTCAACTATGTTGGACGCAATACGTTGCTGCTAACGGAAGGTTACGTCAATCACCCGGCGTTTAGCGGGTTCAATACCATTGTGATCCCGGAAGAGGAGTCGTATGCCGGGAATACGTTATGGATCAACGACACCTTAATTACGCCTCAGGGGTACCCCTATACCCTGGGCGAAATCAGCAAGCTGGGGATGCCGGTTGTACAGCTCGACACCAGCGAATTTAAGAAAATGGATGGCGGCCTGACCTGCCTTTCACTGCGTTTTTAGCCACGTCGTTGACATCAGGGGTAACAGATATGAAAACACGTATTGCCGCGTTATTGGCTTGTATGGCGCTGAGCGCGCCGTTGGCCGCTCAGCAGTTTGACACCATCAGCTTCGGCGTTGACGGCGGCTATCCGCCCTTTGACGTGCTGGCGCCCAGCGGCGAAATAACCGGCTTTGATATCGATATTGCCAACGCGCTCTGTACGCAGCTGAAAGCGAAGTGCGTCTTCGTGAAGCAGCCGTTTGAGAGCATGATCGCCGCGCTGAATGCACATAAATTTGATGCCATCATTGCTTCGCTGAATATTACTGACGAGCGTAAGAAGGAAGTGGATTTCACCGACCGCTACTATCGCAGCGCGGCGCAACTGGTGGCGCGCAAGGGGAGTCCGCTGCTGCCGGATGCCGCCAGTCTTAAGGGCAAGACCGTCGGCGTACAAACCGGTTCGACGCATGAAGCCTACGCCAGAACCCACTGGGCCAGTCACGGCGTGAAGATCGTCGGGTACGCCAACCAGGACAACGTCTATCTGGATCTGCTCTCCGGGCGTCTCGATGCCTCCTTGCAGGACAATATCCAGGCGGCGACCAGTTTTGTTGACACGCCGCGCGGACAAAAATTCGCCTTCGCCGGACCGGTGATCAGTGACGGCAGCATTTCGTCTGATGTCGGCATTGCGGTGAATAAAGACAATCCGGCATTGCGCGATGCCCTCAACGGAGCCATTAAGCAAATCCGCGCCGACGGAACCTACGCCGCGATTCAGAAAAAGTACTTTAGCTTCGATATCTACGGTAATTAAGCCGTAAAGGGGAGGGCGCGGTCGGCGACCGGCGCCCCTTTATGCCACGGGTGGAAGACAGAATATGGTTGCAGATTATTTACCGCTACTGTTACGCGGCGCGGGGGTGTCGCTGTGTGTGATGCTGGTCTCACTGCTGGTGGCGCTGCTGCTGGGGCTGGTGAATGCGCTGATTAAGCTGTTCGGACCGCGCTGGCTGCGTTGGTTTTCCACCGGCTATACCACGCTGGTGCGCGGCATTCCGGAGCTGGTGATTATGCTGTTGCTGTTTTTTGGCGGCGAGATGCTGGTCAACGCCCTGCTGTCGCTGGCAGGACTGGGGCCGGTGCGTTTTAATACCTTTATTTCCGGTGTGCTGGCGATTGGTTTCGTTTTTGGCGCCTATTACACCGAGACGTTTCGTGGCGCGTTTCTCACGGTCGATCGCGGGCAAACCGAAGCGGCTGAAGCCTACGGTATGCGGCCGTGGCTGGTGTTCCGGCGTATCATGCTGCCGCAGATGCTGAGCTTTGCCATTCCGGGCATCAATAATAACTGGCTGGGGCTGATGAAAGCATCGGCGCTGGTCTCCATTCTCGGTTTAGAAGATATGGTATGGCTGGCGGAACAGGCCGGGCGCGCCACGCAAAAACCCTTTCTGTTCTACTTCCTGGTTTCGCTGATTTATATGGTCATCACCGCCTTGTCCAGCTGGCTGTTTAGCCGTCTGGCGAAGCGCTATGCGCTGCGTTCATCAACGGCGGGGGCGACGCAATGAATCTGCAAACCTTTATCGAGGCGGTGCCGGGCTATCTGTGGAGTGACGGCAACGGTTCTACGAGCGGGCTGGCGATGACGGCGGAGCTGTTTTTGCTCTCCCTGGTGCCCGGAATGGTGCTGGCAGTGCTGCTGGCGATTGGCCAGGTCTACGGTCCGCGCCTGCTTGCCTGGCCCGTCCGCGGCTTCACCTGGTTTTTCCGCAGTACGCCGCTTTATCTGCAACTGATGTTGATCTATTACGGGCTGTCTCAGTTCGACATTGTCCAACTGGGCTGGCAAAACGATCGGCCGTTCTGGCTGCTGTTCCGCGACGCAACCTTCTGTGCCACCCTGGCGCTGGTACTGAATACCGCAGCCTACGTCGCGGAATTGCTGGCGGGGATGATGGCGACGTTTCCGCGCCAGGAGTGGGTGGCCGGGGAAGCCTATGGTATGACAAAGTGGCAGATTATTCGCCGACTGGTGTTGCCCGCTACGCTGCGGCGGGGGATTCCGGCACTGAACAATGAGATGGTGTTTTTACTCCATGCCACCTCGCTCGCCAGCACCGTGACGTTGCTGGATATCACCGGCGTAGCGCGGGCTTTCTATGCCATCACCTACTCGCCGTTTATCCCGTTCCTGATGGCCGCCGCGCTCTATTTAATGTGCACCTTTTTGCTGATTTTCGCCTTTTCGCGCGCGGAACGACGCTGGCTGGCGTTTATCAAGCGTCCCTGATCAGGAGCGTTTGATGGACTGCAGTTCCGTCAGGGTCACAATTTTATCGACGCGAAATTTTTTGCTGGTCAGCCAGCTGTCGGCCAGCTGGCAGTAGTGCGCCATGCTGCGACAGCCGATACGTACCAGAAAGTCAAAGCTGCCGCTGACCAGCCAGCAGTCGAGCACTTCCGGTGTTTGGCGCATCTCCTGCTCAAAAACCGGCTGTGAGCGGCCATGGTCAGCCAGCGCAATTTGCGCCTGTACGACGAAGGCATGCTCCGGTTCGGGGAGCTCAATCACCGCGCTGTAGCCGCGGATAATTCCGTCGCGCTCAAGGCCACGTACGCGTTCCAGGCAGGGACGGGCGGTGAGATTTACCTGCTCCGAGAGCTTTTGATAAGAAATGCGGCCATCCCGGCGCAGGATTTCAAGGATCTTATGATCGATACGGTCGAGCCGGGTTTTCTTTTCCACAGATAGGACGTCCAATGAAAATTAAACACTATACCTTACCCGAACATGCGCTCAGTGGGCAGCGGCAATTAACCCATTTTCACTTTGGCGAACCCGGCCGCGGAGAGAAAATCTATCTGCAGGCGGGACTGCACGCCGATGAAATCCCGGGCATGCTGGTGCTGCATTATCTTAAAAGATTACTTAACCAGGCGGAACGGCGCGCCGAGCTGCGTGGTGAAATTATTCTTGTTCCGGTGGCTAACCCGCCGGGGCTGGCTCAGGTTGTGCTCCACGGCGGGGTCGGGCGATTTGATCTGGCGAGCGGTCGCAACTTCAACCGCGATTTTCCCGACCTGGCCCACCTTGCGCAGCGCTATCTCTGCGCCGATGCCCCGCAGACCCGCGAAGCGTATCTGCAGCAGGTCCGCGAGGCGATGCGCGATGCGCTGGCCGCCGAACCGTTGCGCAGTGAAGTTCAGGCGTTACGCCACCATTTGCTGAGTCTGGCCTGTGATGCCGATGTGGTGCTGGATTTGCACTGTGATGACCAGGCCATTTTGCACCTGTACGCCGATCCGGCCTGGCAGGCGGAGGCCGGAGTTGTGGCCGCCTTTTTAGGTATTGGAACGGTATTGCTGTCACAGGAGAGCGGCGGCAACTCGTTTGACGAGGCCTGCGGGCTGCCCTGGCATCGCCTGGCGGCGCGCTTTCCACAATGGCAGCAAAACCAGCCTGGTTGTATGGCGGTGACCGTGGAGCTGCGTGGTCAGCAGGATGTGAATCATGCGCTGGCCCGCGAGGACGCTGAGCGTCTGTACCGGTATCTGCAATATCGCGGCGTGCTGGCGGGCGAATGCCAGCCTGTCCCGCAGCAGGAGACGCTGATGCTGCCGTTCGCGGCGGGAGAGATTGTCACTGCGCCCGCGAGCGGGATTTTCGTACCGTTGAAACAGCCCGGTGAGTGGGTCAGTGCCGATGAGGTCGTGGCCGAGATTATCGATCCGCTCACCGATATGATTCAATCGGTCCGCCCGCAGGCCGGCGGGTTGATCTACGCCAGCCGTCGGACGCCTTTTGTCACCTTTGGCGCCGAGGTGATGAAAATTGCCGGCGAGCGCGAGTTTGCCGGAGGTGGCGCTCTGGCAATGTGACCCTCTGGTCACACCGGTGGCATTGATGTCGAATGGGCCAAAAAGTCGTTCACCGTCTTCATGCACAGCTCGCGCTCTTCCACGTGCGGCATATGGCTTGAGGCTTCGAAAATCACCCACTGCGCGCCGGGAATATGATCCATAAAGGGTTGCACCACTTCTGGTGTGGCTTCATCGTAGCGCCCGGAAATCAGCAGCACCGGAACCTTAATTTGTGGCAGGCGGTCGATAATGGTCCACGCTTTCATGCTGCCGATGACGTGGAATTCGGTGGGACCGTTCATCGCGTGATAGACCGTCGGGTCGGCATCCATGGCAGCAAAAGTGCGTTGTACCTCCGGCGGCCAGGGGTCGAGTCGGCAGACGTGGCGTTGATAAAAGACCTGACTTGCCGCCTTATATTCCGCGCTGTCCAGCGTCCCGGCAGCCTCGTGCTGCAGCAGCGTCTGCTGGATATCGGCAGGCAACTGCGCCCGGAGCTCTGCCGCTCCCTGCAGCCACAGCGCCATTGAGGCCGGTGAATTGGCGATAACCAGTGCTTTTAAACCCTTTGGCTGCGTCACCGCGTGCTCCGCTCCCAGCATTCCTCCCCACGATTGACCCAGCAGGGCATAGTTCCCGGCGATATTGAGATGCCGCAGCAGGTTATCCAGTTCGTCGAGAAACAGCGCCGGTTGCCAGAAGTCGGCAGGCTGCTGCGGGAGATGGGTTGAGCGCCCGTTACCTAACTGATCGTAATGGATCACCGCTCGTCCGGTAAGCGCGATGTCGCGGAACGCATCGACATAATCGTGCGTACACCCCGGCCCGCCGTGAGCAATGACCAGCGGCGTCAGCCCGCTATCGATATTGCCGCAAATACGAAACCAGGTTTGATACTGCCGAAACGGGGCATAACCTTCGCGAATGGTATACATGAGTGATCTTTACCCTGCTAAATGGACCGGCTTTCAGGGTAAAGGGTCATCAGCGAGGCTGAACACTAGTAAAAATGCTAGTTATTGGCTGTCGAGCAGGCGGTAATGCAGGGCGCGAACCACTGCCTGTACGCGGTTGCTGGCGCCCAGTTTTTTAGCAGCCGTATTCAGGTGCAACGTCACCGTCGCTACCGAACGATGTAGCTTGCGGGCGATCTCTTTGGCGGTGAGCCCTTCTGCGGACCATGCCAGGCATTCGCGCTCGCGGTTGCTTAATTTCACGTGGCGGCAGGTCAGCATGGTGCTGTCGAACAGGGGAAACGCCGTCTCCT
Source organism: Raoultella sp. (assembly GCF_039594335.1). Classification (NCBI taxonomy): domain Bacteria; kingdom Pseudomonadati; phylum Pseudomonadota; class Gammaproteobacteria; order Enterobacterales; family Enterobacteriaceae; genus Klebsiella; species Raoultella sp. Next base: position 12,347 of record NZ_JBCNNS010000008.1, on the reverse strand, counting down.
GAAACTGGTGGGCAATGAGCATCAACTGCGCCAGCGTAGCGCTGATTTCCGGTTCCTGACGCTGATCGGTGTGAATGCCGGTCAGGGTGACGAAGCCGCCGTTAGGCAGATGCAGGGGAACCGTTGCGCCGCAGGGCATATTGTGTTCACGCATATAGTGGGTGACGGCGGTCGTATGATGGTCCAGTCTGCCGCGCAACATGTTGCTGTCCGGGCGCTGATAGGACCAGATAAAGGGCGCGCAGCTCTCCAGCGCGCAGTGCTGCACCGGGTCAAGCTGGTAATAGCCGCGTTCGCACCATAGCTGACGCATATCCTCCGGCACATTGCACGTTTTGAGCAGCGATGGCGTAATCAGCTCCCCTTCCAGAGAACGCGGGACCGGGGTGTAGTCATAAATGACCGCGTCAAACCCCAGCTTTCGTGTTTGCTGAAATAGCCCGCCGAATGCTTCATCCAGGCTGGTAGCCTGCGTGCTACCGGGGCGTTCAAACTCCAGTCGCATATAACCCCCTCACATAAAAACGATACCTGCTACGGGCATGATTTGTGCAAATCCGTCACTCTCCCGCTCTGAGGCATGCAATTCCGGTGCCGTACCGGCGCGGCGCAAAACTAGTATTTTTGCTAACTGTTCAGCTTCCGGCGATGCCGTTAGCGTTAAAGCAACGCCAGTAACCAGTCCTGTTTACGACGAGGAACACATTATGTGGAGTGAAATAGCGCCCGATCGATGCCACAACATTGCGGTAGAGGGTTACAACGTCGTGGCCTGGGAATTTGGCGACGGCGATGAGACCGTTCTCTGCCTCAACGGCGGACCGGGGCTGCCCTGTGACTATCTGCGCGAGGCCCACTCCTGCTTGAAACAGCATGGCTATCGGGTGATCGCCTTCGACCAACTGGGGACCGGAAAATCGGACCGGCCGGATGACGCCAGCTTATGGACCATGGCGCGCTACGTGCGGGAAGTTGAAACCGTTCGTCGGGCGCTGGGGCTCGGCAAGGTGCATCTGCTTGGTCACTCCTGGGGCGGATGGTTGGCAATTGAAGTGGCGTTGCACCATCCTGGCGCAATTCGCTCGCTTATTCTGGAAAACACCGTCGCCGATATGCCGCATCTGGTGCAAGAGCTCAACCGTCTGCGCGGAGCGCTGGGGGCAGAAACGGTTGCCATGATGCAGCGCTATGAAGCGCTGGGCTGGTTGGATCATCCGGCCTATCAGGCGGCGATTACCTTACTGAATTATCGCCATGTGTGCCGTCTCGACGTCTGGCCCGAACCGCTTAAGCGCTCGCTGGAGGACTGGAATATGGGGCCGTATATCACCATGCAGGGGCCGAACGAATTTCTTTATACCGGCAATTTAAAAGCATGGGATCGCAGCGCCGAACTGAGCTTAATCCGGGCACCGTGCCTGATAACCAGCGGCCTGCATGATGAACTTACCCCCGCCTGCGCCCTGAAAATGAAGCAGGGACTGGCGAATGCCGAAATCGCGATTTTTGCCAACAGTAGCCATATGCCATTTTATGAAGAGCCGCAGGCTTACTATCCGGTGCTGCTCGACTTTTTGGCACGTCAGCGCGAGACGGGAGACTGTTGATGCATCGCTATCGCTTTCTGCTGTTTCGTCCTCTACAACTGATACCGGTTCTGTTCGGCATCAGCCTGATTACCTTCATGATGGTGCGCGCGATTCCCGGCGATCCGGCGCGTATTCTGCTGGGCACGCGTAGCACCCCGGCGGCGTTGGCCCGTATCCGCGCGCAGTTTGGTCTCGATGAACCGCTATGGGTGCAGTACGGCTACTTCCTGCGCAACCTGCTGCAAGGGGAGTTGGGAAAATCCATTGTCTATCGGGTCGACACCCTCAGGCTAATAGCTTCTCGTCTGGAGCCAACGCTGTGGTTGGTGCTGGGCAGCGTGCTGTTGGCTATCGTTTTGACGGTGCCGCTGGCCGCGATTGCCGCCCGCCAGCGTGGACGCCTCGCCGATCGGCTGATCCGTCTCTTTACCACGGCCGGGCTGGGTTTTCCGGCGTTCTGGCTCGGGATCATGCTGATTCTGCTGTTCAGCATTGCGCTTGGTTGGTTTCCGGTCTCTGGCTATGGCAGCGATTTTTTAGACCAGTTGCGTCATATGGCGCTGCCGTGTCTGACCGTGGCGCTGGCCCTCTCGGCGGTATTGATTCGTAACCTGCGCGCCAGCCTGCTGATGGAGATGAGTAGCGACTATGTGGTGGCGGCGCGGGCGCGCGGGCAGCGGGAAAGACGCATCTTCTGGCGGCACGTGCTACCCAATTCGCTGGTACCGACCATCAACCTGCTGGCGGTGAACATTGGCTGGCTAATCGGCAGTACGGTGGTTATCGAAAGCGTGTTTGCCATCCCCGGCCTCGGACAACTGCTGATCAAGGCGATTTTTAGCCGCGACTATATGGTGGTTCAGGGTGTGGTGATGGTCTTTGCCCTGGCCACCGTGGCGGTTAGCCTGCTGGCGGATATTCTGACCGTGGCTCTCGACCCGAGGATAAAGCTATGAAAGCGATCGCGACCTTTTCCCGTCTGCGTCAACGGGTCATCCCGCGCCAGCAGGCGTTATATTCCGGGCTGGCGATTGTCGGTTTATGGTTCCTCGTCGCCTGTCTGGCGCCGTGGATAGCGCCGTTCGATCCGATAGCTCAGGACGCCTCCTCCAGCCTGCTGCCGCCCGGCGGCGCGCATCTGTTCGGCACGGATAACTTTGGCCGCGATATTTTTTCCCGCGTGCTGTGGGGGGCGAGGGTGGATCTGCAGATCTGCCTGCTGGGGGTGCTGTTTCCTTTTATGCTTGGCATCACGCTGGGGGCGCTCTCTGGCTATGCCGGCGGTGTCGTCGATGCGCTGATCATGCGCATCATTGATATCGTGCTGGCCTTTCCGTTTCTGGTACTGATGCTGGCGATCATCGCCGTCCTCGGGCCGGGACTGGGCAGTTTTTATATTGCCATGGCGATGGTGGGCTGGGTTTCCTACGCCCGACTGATACGCGCTCAGGTACTGACGCTAAAGCAGCGCGATTTTATTCTGGCGGCCCGCAGCCTGGGCTATGGCCACCCGCGGATTTTATTTCGTCATCTGCTGCCGAATGCGCTGACCGGGGCGATTGTTTTTTCGATGTCCGACTGCGTGCTGGTGTTGCTTAACGGGGCTTCGGTGAGCTATCTGGGGCTTGGCGTGCAGCCACCCACCGCCGAGTGGGGTGTCATGATTGCGGAGGGGCAGAGTTTTATCACCACCGCATGGTGGATAACCACCTTTCCCGGCCTCGCCATCGTGCTGCTGGCCATGGGGTTTAGCCTGCTGGCCGACGGGTTAGGCGACAAATTAGGAGCGCGCGGATGAGTCTGCTGAAGGTGAATAACCTGACGGTAACACGCGGCGCAGATCTTGCGCTGGTGGACAACGTCTCGTTGAGTCTCGACGCCGGAGAGATGCTCGGGCTGGTCGGCGAGAGTGGATCGGGTAAAACCGTGACCTGTCGGGCGCTGATGCGTCTGCTGCCGGGGGCCGGATTGCGGATTAGCGGCGGTGAGGTTCTGCTGAACGGACGGGATCTTTTGTCCTTGAGCGACGGGCAGATGTCGGCGGTGCGCGGGCGGGAGATCGGCATGATTTTTCAGAATCCAACCAGCCACCTTAATCCGGTCATGACCATCGGCGAACAGATTGCCGAAAGCCGTCGTCTTCATTTTGGCGCCAGCCGCCGTCAGGCACGGGAGGATGCGCTGGCGTTGCTGCGGCAGGTCGGGATCCCCGATCCGCAAAACCGGCTCAATAACTATCCGCATGAATTTTCCGGTGGTATGCGCCAGCGGGCGATGATTGCCGTCGCTCTCGCACCGGAGCCCGCGCTGCTGATTGCCGATGAGCCAACGACCGCGCTGGATGTGACCGTGCAGATGCAGATTTTGCGCCTGCTCAGCGACCTGCGTGCCGAACTGGGGCTGGCGGTCATTATGATTACCCACGATCTCGGCGTGGTAGCGCAAACCTGCGACCGCATTGCGGTGATGTATGCTGGCCGGTTGTGTGAAGTCGGTGGTAAGCGCGAAGTGCTGGCCGAGCCGCTGCATCCTTATACCCGCGGGCTTATCGACTGCCAGCCGGTCAGCGAAGGCGGACGGGGGAGGCTGACGACTATCGACGGTCAGCCGCCGGTCGCCGACCATTTTCCGGCAGGTTGCCGTTTTCACCCACGCTGCCACCGGGCTGATGAGGCTTGCCTGTACCAGCCGTCACTGCGTTACGGGCAGGATAGCCACAGTCATGCGGCAGCCTGTCATCACATATTGCCGACGCTCGTGCGGCGGGAGGAATAATGGGACGTACTCACTGGCCGCTGCTGGAGGCCGATAATCTTTCCGTCACCTTTCCGGTTTCCGGCGGACGGTGGTTGTCGAAACGGGCGGTGCATGCCGTCAATCAGGTCTCGTTGCACATTTATCCCGGCGAGACGCTCGGTCTGGTCGGCGAATCCGGCAGCGGTAAAAGCACATTGGGTCGGGCGTTGTTACAACTTGAGCGGGTCGCTGGCGGAGAGGTGCGCTTCGATGGTCAACGGATCACTCACGGTTTGACCAGCGATATCGCCCGCCTGCGCCAGCAAAGTGCGATGATTTTTCAGGACCCTTTCGCCTCATTGAACCCGCGTCAGACCGTGGGGGAAAGCATCGCCGAGGTGCTGCGGGTTCATCAAAAGGTGCCTGGCGATGCGGTCGCGCAGCGGGTGGCGGAGCTGTTAACCCAGGTCGGCCTGCGTCCGCAGCAGGCCAGCGCAAAGCCGGCGCAGCTTAGCGGCGGCCAGTGTCAGCGCGCCGGTATTGCCAGAGCGCTGGCCATTGAGCCTCGGCTGATCGTGGCGGATGAGTGTGTCGCGGCGCTGGATGTCTCCATTCAGGGACAGATCGTCAATTTACTGATGGATCTGCAGGAGAAGATGGGACTGGCGATTCTGTTTATCGCGCACGATCTGGCGATTGTGCGTCGGCTCTGCGATCGCGTCGCGGTGATGTATCTCGGGCGTATCGTGGAAGAAGGACCGGTGGAAGCTGTTTTCACCCGCCCGCTGCATCCCTATACCGCGGCGCTGGTCGCGGCGATCCCGGAGATCGACCCGAATAAGCCACTACCGAAGCGTGGGTTGGGGGGCGAGCCGCCCAGCCCCGTTGCTATTCCACAAGGCTGTGCATTTCATCCGCGCTGCCCTTATGCGCAGGTGCAATGCCGCACCGACGCACCACCACCAACCCGGCAGATTGCCGATCGCGCATATGCCTGCGTACTCAACCACACGGGTAATGAGACCTTTTTTCCTTTGACTGGGGGATCTTTTGATGAAGCACAGACATGTTAAGTTACTGGCGGCGAGCGTTTTTCTGGCGCTTAGCGTGGTCAGCGAAATGGCGCAGGCAGCGGGGGTATTGACTATCGGTCGCCGTGAGGACAGCACCACCTTTGACCCGATAAAATCGGCGCAGAATGCCGATAACTGGGTCTTTTCCAACGTCTTCGACCCGCTGGTGCGGGTGGATAAAGCGGGGACGAAGCTGGAACCAGGCGTGGCCGAAAGCTGGACTATCTCCCCGGATGGCAAAGTCTATACCTTTAAAATTCGTGATACCAAATTCTCAGATGGCACGCCGTTGACCGCCAGCGATGCGGCTTTTAGCCTGCTGCGTATCCGCGATGATGCGGGATCGCTGTGGCGCGACTCCTACAGCATTATTGCAAAGGCGGAAGCGACGGATCCGCGAACCCTGGTGGTGACGCTGAAGTCACCTTCAGCGCCTTTCTTATCGCAACTGGCGCTGCCGAATGCGTCGGTGATTTCGCAGCAGGCGATGAAAGCGGAGGGTGAAGAGGCTTTTGCCGAAAAACCGGTGGGTTCCGGCGCGTTTAGTGTCAAGGAGTGGCTGCGCGGTGAAAAAATCGTGCTGGTGAAGAACCCCAACTTCTGGCAGGCGAAAAACGTCAGCCTCGATGGTGTCGAGTGGTTAACCATTCCGGATGATAATACCCGCATGCTGAAGGTACAGGCGGGCGAGTTGGATGCCGCGTTGACGGTGCCTTTCTCGCGGATTGCGTCCTTACAAAAGGACGCCAGTCTGAAGGTTGAGCTCGACCCGTCAACCCGTGAAGATCACCTGCTGATTAACCATTCTCATGGCGCGCTGGGCAAGGTGGAAGTGCGTCAGGCGCTGGATTTTGCCATTGATAAAGACGCAATCGTCAAGACCGTGACCTTTGGCTATGGTCAGGTGGCGAACTCCTACATTCCCGCCGGGGCACTTTACCACTACGCCGACAATCTTCGCCGGCCATACGATCCGCAAAAGGCCAAAGAGATGCTGAAAGCGGCGGGGGCTGCCGACCTGAAGCTGAACTATGTGGTCAACGCCGGGGATGAAGTGGATGAGCAAATCGCGATTTTGCTCCAGCAGCAGCTGGCGAAAGCCGGGGTGACGGTCAATTTACAAAAAGTGGACCCGAGCCAGAGCTGGGATATGCTGGTGGCCGGAGATTACGATATCTCGGTGATGTACTGGACTAACGATATTCTCGACCCCGATCAGAAAACCACGTTTGTACTTGGCCACGACGCCAATATGAACTATATGACCCGTTATCATAATGAGCAGGTTAAAGCGCTGGTGGCTGCCGCCCGTGTGGAAATGGACAGTAAAAAGCGCGAGCAGATGTATATCGAACTGCAGAAAATGGCGAAGGCAGACGTGAACTGGATCGATCTGTATTACAGTCCGTACCGCAACGTCAGTCGTAAAAATATTGTTGGCTTCTATCAGAATCCGCTGGGTCGCTTCTTCCTCGAAGATACCGTTAAAAACTGATCCTTTTTCGCGTCGGTCGGCCCCGGTCGCCGACGCTTTTCACCCCCTCTGACGGCTCCGCAGCGCAAAACCTGACCACCCGAACGGGATTGATATGTGTCAAGGTTTGCTTCAACTACCGGGATAAATAACTAAAAAGAATTGTAACCCTTGTCTCTTTTATTCAATTTATGTGGTGAATTTTTAATGCATACGTATAAAAAAACATATGTGCATTTAAATCAATAGATTAAATAAATCAGGGGTTCATTCTTGTGGCAAGTGCAAACAAACTCACGCTGTTTATCGTTGTCTTCATGCTGTTGGGGATCCTCTCCGGCGCGCTGATCCATGCGTATGCCTCTCCGGGCACGATCACGTCATGGTCAGAAAATATTACGCTCTTTACCGACATGTTCTTACGGCTGATTAAGATGGTGATTGCACCATTGGTCTTCAGTACGCTGACGGTAGGGATTATGCGTCTGGGAGAAACCGCGACGATCGGGCGAGTGGGCGGGAAGGCGATGGTGTGGTTCATCACCTCGTCGATCCTCTCTATTCTGGTCGGGCTGGTGATCGTGACTATTGAACATCCCGGCGCGGGCTTAAACCTGGCGATTCCGAAAGAGTCGATTGATACTGGCCTCGCGGTCAGCGGAATGAGCTTAAAAGGATTCTTGTCTCACACCATCCCGATCAGTATTACCGAGGCGATGGCGAACAACGAAATTCTGCAAATCGTGGTGTTCTCAATGTTCTTTGGGATTGCCGGGGCTTCGTTGGGGGAAAAATTCAACGCGCCGCTGGTCGCTGCGCTGAATGTTGTCTCTCATATCATGCTCAAGGTCACCGGATATGTGATGTACGTGGCTCCATTGGCTATTTTTGCCGCGATCTCGTCGGTTATCGCCTCGCAGGGGATGGGCATTTTGCTTAACTATGCCTCTTTTATCGGCGGCTACTATGTTGCGGTGCTGATTACCAGCGCAGTGTTGCTGGCGGTGGGCTATATGGTGCTCAAAAAAGAGGTTTTCCGCCTGCTCAACATGCTCAAAGATCCGGTGCTGGTGGCCTTCACCACCAGTAGCTCTGAAGCGGCGTATCCGAAGACGCTGGAGCGGCTGGTCAGTTTTGGCTGCTCGCGCAACATCGTCTCTTTCGTGCTGCCTATTGGCTACTCCTTTAACCTGGTGGGGTCGATGGTCTACTGCTCGTTTGCCTCGATGTTTATTGCCCAGGCGTACAATATCCAGCTGAGTTTTAGCGAAATTACCGTGATGATGCTGACGCTGATGCTGGCTTCAAAAGGGATTGCCGGGGTTCCCCGTTCCGCGCTGGTGGTCCTTGCCGCAACGATCCCGAGTTTCAATATTCCCGTCGCCGGAATTTTGTTGCTGATGGGAATCGACCATTTCCTCGATATGGGCCGTTCGGCGATCAATGTGCTGGGCAATGGGATTGCTACGGCGATGTTGTCGAAAAACGAGGGGCTGTTACAGGAAGAGGTGCCGGAAGCGGAACCTCAGCAGGTGCAGGCCTGATAATTCAACGCCCTCTTCGCGGGGGCGTATTTAGCCGTGTGTTGCGGAAAAAGAGGCCCCCAACAGGCACGCAAGGGGCAATGTGACGAAGTGATCTCACCCGCGATTAACGTATTATTTTCATGGTACAAAAATGCGCGGTAGTATCTTTATACCCGGGTGTCAGACAATTTTACCGGTTAACTGCGGTGAAGGAGAAGTGATTTCCCGGTGGCAAGCTTTTTTTCAGAACGGACAACCTGAGCAACCCGTTGAATTCCTAATTTTCACGGTTTTATGCTGTTGCCATGGCACGCTAATTGATCTTAGCCACGCTCTTTTAACACGCTAATGAACTGAAAGAAGTCATAATGATTATTCAGTCCATATTTTTCCATGATCTGGTTTTTATGATAAATAACGGTCTTGGGGCTAATCTGGTGAAGTGCGGAAATTTTACCAATATCAAAGCCATTCATCAGACCATGGGCTACGACGATCTGCGAAGGCGACAGACTTTTGTGTGGACAGTTGGCGCATATTGATGCCGAATCGATCGCCCGTTTTGATTCCGGCTGGTCATTCTTCTTTAGCGCCTTATCAATAATTTCACGCAGACTGTCAATATTGATCGCTCGGACATGAACGAAGGTGACGTCTTTCAGACAGTTGACGATCCGCGTCTTTTCCGGCAGCTCATCATAGCTATGCAAAATAATAACCGAACTGTTTTGTTTACGGTTTTTTATACTGGTATTACAAAGATGAATCTCACCCGGGAGAATCTCAGCGATGATAATGTCCGCAGCGGACAATTCGCTTGAGTGACCGCTAAACCCGATGGTCAGGTCGTCGCGGGTCCGGGTGAGATCGTTGACAATTGCCATTAGCGACGCCCTGAGGAAGGTGTTTCGGCTGATAATCGCGATGCTTATTTTTCTCATGGCGTGACTTTCCGGCTGCATCAACATAATACCATGCTGCGAGTAACCTTTCTGGCGTTTACGGCAATTGCCGTGAATCGGGAATAGCGTATTTGATGAACGGAAAATGATCCTTCATCAACACGACGGGAGAGGCAGAAGGTCTGCCATAATTATTTCCTTCGCATTTTTCGGTCGACGAAGGGGAGTTTCTGTTTTTTCCTGTCTTTTATGTAAGAAATAAAGCTATAAACGGAAATGCCGAAGAAAAACAGGCATAGCAATAAAGCCAGCCACGTTTGCAAAGCCATAGTGAATAATCCTTAACTCAGTTTTATACTGTGAAAAATACGCATCAGCGTGAAAGCCAATATTATTATGGTGTTATTCAGCGTGAAGCTGCTGTCCTCGCGGCGTCTGCGCGTAGAATATTCGCGCAGCTCGTCGCTTTGAACGAAATCCTGACAGAGTTAAACCCCGCCTGTCCGCAAGGTGGCTAGTACAGAAGGGCTGGCGCGTTCCCCTCCCATAGCATGGCTAATTTCGGTCGCTACATTTGCGGTATGAGGCCAATGTAAGAAAATTCTTAATCTACTGTCAGTCTCATTTCTCTCATTTCTCTCAAAAAATGAGAAAAATTAACAAAAACAGCGAAATGAATAACTTATAGATAATAAACCTGGTAGAGAAGGCATCCAGCCGTTCACACGACGACAACGAGGAACCTCAAGGAATAAACGCCAGGCCTTTGCCAAAAATGGCCCGGATGGGCAACGTCATACCGTGTAGCCGCGCTTTGTTGCGCAGTCGGCTGATAACCACATCAATGCGGTGCAACTCCGCCTCAACTTCATCGGGGAAAAGATATGCGTGCAGATCAACTTTGCGACAGACTTCACTTGGGTTGTGCATTAAGCGCGCCATCAGCCGGTGCTCTTGCTGCGTCAGCGGCAGCGTTATGCCGGAAGGCGCCAACAGGCTTTCCGGTTGCAGTATCCAGGAGGAAGAGGCGAGTTCCTCGGTTACGGGGGCCGCAACAGGGGAACTGGAGTTTTGCTGCGTAAGCCGGGCGCCCAGTGAATCAATGGTCTCCGCCAGAACGGAAAAATTCACCGGCTTGATGAGATAGAAATCAGCGCCCAGATTGAACGCCTGAAGTTTATCCTGCTCATGCCCTCTGGCGGTCATGACGATCAGCCCGTACTCGCCAATCTCATGCAGATACTCCAGGACGCTGAAGCCGTCTTCGCCGGGCAAGCCAATATCAACCAGCACAATGTCCACCGGATCGCGATGCAACTGCCGCCAGAATGCTTCCGCGCTGTGTACGCCCCATGCGCTGAAGCCGCGAAAACGCAGGAAGGCCAGCAGTTCATCGAGGAGATCGGCGCTATCTTCAATGATCGCCACGCGTAATGTCATGATTTACCCTTCTGCTGTGGTGGGACGTCCAGGGGAAGCGTGAGCGCAAATTCGCATCCCGCAGTGCTGTTTTTCGTCAACCGCAGTTCTCCGCCGTGCGCGCGGACGATTTGCCGGGCGACGAACAGGCCAAGACCGGTTCCGGCCGGGGTTGCGCCGCAGGATGCCCCTCGCTGGTAGCGCTCAAAAATGGGCTCAACCTGGTCATCGGCAATGCCTGGTCCCTGGTCGCGGATGCGTATTTCGCAGAGGTCCGACGCCTGGCGAATATCAATAGCAATCTCCCCCGACGGGGAATACTTCACCGCATTATCGAGCAGGTTGGCAAAAGCAATACAGAGCAGTCCGCTGTCGATAAAGAGGACGGGAGAGCGGGTCTCTGGGGTCACGCGCTTTCCCGCTAACGTCACGCTGAGATAGTGATTAAACGAGAATTCAACCACCGTCGCCGCCATATTAATCACCGACAGCAGCTCCGAATCTTGCTTATCCACATGTAGCGCTCGGGAGGAGAGACGAGCATCGGCCAGGCAATTATCGGTTAACTGCACCAGACGGGTGGTGGCGCGCTGCATGCGGTCCAGGCGTGGGCGTTGCGCCGGTTCCGGGGAGTATAAGCGTAGGTTCTCCAGCGCCGCCTGGATAACCGAGAGCGGTGTTCTGAATTCGTGCGCCACCATCCCCATAAACTGCCGCTGCTGAAAGTTTGCTTCGCGCTCAATTTGTAACTCTCGCGCCAACTGCTGTTTCTGGACCAGTCTGCGGTTTTCAGCACGGATGCGCAGAACCGCAATGATCAGAACGGCGATGATATGCACAATCAGTGCGTACTGCCAGATGGAGTAAATCGCGTTGTGAAAGGGAATGATGCCATGAATGGATAACAGCGCCAGCGCGGTGGAAACAACATACGCCGGCGGGAGCAACCCCAACAGGAAGGTATTCCAGTCAATGGCTTTTCGTCGCCAGAGTGCCCACGAGGTCACCAGCAGGACGGGAGCGGCGACAAAGAATATCCCTGCCTCAATTTGCATGGACAGTCCGTAAAAGCCCAGTGGAATGCTAGCGAGGAGGAGAATGTTCAAACCGATTGCCGCGACGAGTAGCCGATGTAAGCGCGGCATATTGTTCTTAAGATCAAAAACCTCGCTATGCAGCCACAGCGCTGTCGCGTAACTGAGCAGCGACAGATAACTGATCATCGCGTCCTGGATCGGGAGAGCGGCATTGCCGAAAAACCATTCCGGGTAGCCGTGCAGAGCAGCCACCAGCGGATAGTTGAGGGAAAATAAGCAGATCCCCCACAGTAAACGGCGGCGCAATAAAACGGCGAGCCACAGAGCGACGCCGCTGGCAATCACCGCCAGGCCAAAGTAAAAACTCCAGAATGCGCTATCCCGGGTCGCGGACTGGGTAAACTCCTGCGGCGAAGAGAGCGTGCTCAGCAGGAGCAGGGTGCTGCTGCTCTGAATGCGGAACACCACTTCGTAACCTGTGGCAACTGGAGGCGGCGGTAAAATCAGGATGCTTTCGCGGTAGTTGAGATCGCTCTCTCTGGCCGATGAACGATCGCCAAACTCTTTTTTCACCCATGGCCCACCTGTCGC
>NZ_JBCNNS010000079.1:0-18407 GCF_039594335.1 Raoultella sp. | reverse complement strand
TTCTCGAGCGCCCGCAATAGAAAAATTGCAGAAAAATGACTGACTGCTGCATTCCCCAGCAAAACCCCACTTTATACCCTGTTACACACAGAATTATCCACAGACCACATCTCTTCGTAGCTGATAAAGTCCATCAAAAACCCCTTCTATATAGAGAAGAGAGCGGCAAAAAAGAGAAAGATAAAAATTCGCGAGCGTTGCGCAAACGTTTTCGTTACAATGCCGCGCTATGACAAGGATGCCCGGTGGGGTGCGTCAGGTGAGTTTTTAGACAAAAATTCACCTAACGCTCTCTGTAATGTTCAAATCCTGGGGATTTAATACCATGCAACAACGTCGTCCAGTCCGCCGCGCTCTGCTCAGTGTTTCTGACAAGGCCGGTATCGTCGAATTCGCGCAGGCTCTTTCCGCTCGTGGTGTCGAGCTACTGTCTACGGGTGGTACCGCACGCCTGCTGGCGGAGAAAGGTCTGCCGGTAACCGAAGTCTCTGACTACACCGGTTTCCCGGAAATGATGGATGGACGCGTTAAGACCCTGCATCCAAAAGTACACGGCGGCATTCTCGGCCGTCGCGGCCAGGATGATGAGATCATGGCCCGGCACGCGATCTCTCCTATCGATATGGTTGTTGTTAACCTTTATCCGTTCGCCCAGACCGTCGCCCGCGAAGGGTGTTCACTGGAAGATGCGGTGGAGAATATCGATATCGGCGGTCCGACAATGGTGCGCTCCGCAGCCAAGAACCATAAAGACGTGGCTATCGTAGTGAAGAGCCATGACTACAACGCGATTATTAAAGAGATGGATGCGAATGACGGGTCCCTGACTCTGGAAACCCGCTTCGATCTCGCCATTAAAGCTTTCGAGCACACCGCCGCCTACGACAGCATGATTGCTAACTACTTCGGCAGCATGGTTCCGGCCTATCACGGTGAGACTCAGCAAGCCTCCGGCCGCTTCCCGCGTACGCTGAACCTGAACTTCATTAAGAAGCAGGATATGCGCTACGGCGAGAACAGCCATCAGCAGGCTGCTTTCTATATAGAAGAAGAAATTAAAGAAGCGTCGGTTGCGACCGCCACCCAAGTCCAAGGCAAAGCACTTTCTTATAACAACATCGCCGATACCGATGCGGCGCTGGAGTGTGTAAAAGAGTTCAGCGAACCGGCCTGCGTGATTGTTAAACACGCCAACCCATGCGGCGTTGCGGTCAGCACCTCAATTCTGGATGCTTACGATCGCGCCTACAAAACCGACCCGACCTCCGCGTTCGGCGGCATTATCGCCTTCAACCGCGAACTGGATGCGGAAACCGCGCAGGCCATCATTTCTCGCCAGTTTGTTGAAGTGATCATTGCGCCATCCGCCAGTGAAGAGGCCCTGAAGATTACTGCGGCCAAGCAGAACGTCCGCGTTCTGACCTGCGGCGAGTGGGCGGCACGCGTTCCAGGTCTCGATTTCAAACGCGTTAACGGCGGCCTGCTGGTTCAGGATCGCGATCTGGGCATGGTCAACGCCGGTGAACTGCGCGTGGTCAGCAAACGCCAACCGACTGAACAAGAACTGCGTGACGCACTGTTCTGCTGGAAAGTGGCGAAGTTCGTGAAATCCAACGCCATTGTTTACGCCAAAGAGAATATGACTATCGGCATCGGTGCAGGCCAGATGAGCCGCGTTTACTCTGCCAAAATTGCCGGTATCAAAGCGGGCGATGAAGGTCTGGAAGTGAAAGGCTCGGCAATGGCTTCTGACGCCTTCTTCCCGTTCCGTGACGGTATCGACGCTGCTGCTGCAGTGGGCATTACCTGTGTTATCCAGCCTGGTGGCTCTATCCGTGACGACGAAGTCATTGCCGCAGCTGACGAACACGGCATTGCGATGATCTTCACCGACATGCGCCACTTCCGCCATTAATTCACGGAGCAGAACATGAAAGTATTAGTGATTGGCAACGGCGGCCGCGAGCACGCGCTGGGATGGAAAGCGGCACAATCTCCGCTGGTCGATACCGTTTACGTGGCGCCGGGTAACGCCGGCACCGCTCTGGAACCCGCGCTGCAAAACGTCAATATCGGCGTCACCGATATTGCGGCGCTGCTGGACTTTGCACAGCGCGAAAAGATCGATCTAACCATCGTCGGCCCGGAAGCACCGCTGGTGATTGGCATTGTCGATGCGTTCCGCGCTGCGGGCCTGAAAATCTTCGGCCCGACCGAAGGCGCCGCCCAGTTGGAAGGCTCTAAAGCCTTTACCAAAGATTTCCTCGCGCGGCATAACATTCCGACCGCGGAATATCAGAACTTCACCGAAGTCGAACCGGCGCTGGCCTATCTGCGTGAAAAAGGCGCGCCGATTGTTATCAAGGCGGACGGTCTGGCGGCGGGTAAAGGCGTGATTGTTGCGATGACGCTGCAGGAAGCGGAAGAGGCCGTTCAGGATATGCTGGCCGGCAATGCCTTTGGCGACGCGGGCCATCGAATCGTGATCGAAGAGTTCCTCGACGGCGAAGAAGCCAGCTTTATCGTCATGGTCGACGGCGAACACGTCCTGCCGATGGCCACCAGCCAGGACCACAAACGCGTAGGTAATGGCGATACCGGTCCGAATACCGGTGGTATGGGCGCCTATTCACCCGCCCCGGTGGTCACGGATGAGGTTCATCAGCGCACCATGGATCGCATCATTTGGCCAACGGTCAAAGGCATGGCGGCGGAAGGCAATACCTATACCGGTTTCCTGTACGCCGGTCTGATGATCGACAAACAGGGCAATCCAAAAGTCATTGAGTTCAACTGCCGTTTCGGCGATCCGGAAACGCAGCCCATTATGCTGCGAATGAAATCCGACATGGTGGAGCTGTGCCTCGCCGCCTGTGACGGTAAGCTGGATGAGAAAACCTCCGAGTGGGACGATCGTGCCTCGCTGGGCGTGGTGGTCGCCGCAGGCGGCTATCCGGGCAGCTACACCACCGGCGACGAAATCTTCGGCCTGCCGCAGGAAGAAGCGGTGGATGGCAAGGTCTTCCATGCCGGGACGAAGTTTGCCGACGACCAGCGCGTGGTGACTAATGGCGGCCGCGTACTGTGCGTGACGGCATTGGGCGACACCGTTGCCCAGGCGCAGCAGCGCGCCTACGAGCTCCTGACAGGTATTCATTGGGAAGGCAGCTTCAGCCGTAGCGATATTGGCTGGCGCGCTATTGCCCGCGAGCAACGCTAGCACCTCAGCGTGACCTCATAACAGGCCTCATTGACGGGCGGCTTCATTCTGGAGTCGCCCGTTTTTTATCGTCGGTCCGCCGCTGCGGAATATATGCGACTACGCGCCACAGAGAAGCGTATGGAGGAGGAAGACAGAGGGAACGGTAACTGCGCCGATAGCGTAAAGCGTCACTGACAGGACGTCAGAAGGTTTTTTCCTGCGGCTGCCAGGTACAGAAGTCTTCGTTGGCCACCAGCAAAAGCTGAGCGCCGTCTGCGGCTTCCAGCCACGCCACGCTCACCTCAACCGAGGAGTGATTCTGGCGGCGTTCAATGTGAGCTAAGGCCCGTGCATCCAGATCCGGCTTCACGGTTTGCCCTTCACAGGTCGTCACGGTCTGGTTGGCATGCCAGCGTCCCTGACGCAGAACAACACGCCCCTGCCGTAATGCATCGCTGGTCTGGCGAATTTGCGTTGCCCGGTAGCGGTAAAGCGCCACCTGATCGCTGGAAAGCTGCTGCTTTTGCCCGTCCACTTCGCGCTGCATAAAGCTCAGCTCGCCCTGGTCATCAAAACGGACGCGAATGTGTTCCGTCGGTTTGCCGTAGACGTTGAGTTCGATAAACGTGAGTCGGTCACCCCGCCAGCGGTATTCGCTGGTTGAAGTATTGCCGTGGCGCCACGGGCTGAAGGCGGCAAGCAGATGCACTTCGTCGTGGGAGTCCAGGCGCCAGATACGCATCGCGCCCTGGTTTTCCGCATACCCGCTGGCGGTAAAAGGTGGGACAGAAGAGTCATGGCTACAGGCAGAGATCATCACGATACCCGCCAACATCAATACGCGACGCCAGATAGACAAAAGGGGCTTTAAGGCCCCTTCGTTAAAACTGTACACTGCCACGCGGTCTTACTTAACTGCGTCTTTCAGTGCTTTACCAGAAACAAACGCCGGCACGTTAGCAGCGGCAATTTTGATTTCTTTACCGGTCTGCGGGTTGCGGCCAGTACGCTCAGCGCGGTGGTTCACTTTGAAGGTACCGAAACCAACCAGTTGAACAGCATCACCTTCTTTCAGAGACTCGGTAATTGCAGCCAGGGTAGATTCCAGGGCAGCTTTTGCCTGTGCTTTGGACAGGTCAGCTTTGTCCGCAATTACATCAATCAGTTGAGTCTTGTTCATAAGTTATCCTTACAATGTGTTTATCGCTTGCTAAGCACCGAGTGCGACGGAAATGCCTGAAAAGCACTCTCCTGCATACACGCACCGATAGCCACTTTTTTTCGCCCTCCAAATGTAGACCAGACGGGGGGCGGAATGGAAGCCTTCAGACGCTACAATTCAGGCGGTAAATCACGTTTTCTGGTCTCACTGCTGAAAATTTATACCAATATTGCTCTCACCAGCTTCACGAAGGTCTGCACGCAGCCCTTTGATCAGTTCGATATCACGTTCTTCACAGTCGGCCAGCAGGCGGAAAATTTCCCACTGAATATCCCATTCTTGCTCAACCGCCGGGTTCTCTTTGAGCTCTTCGTCGGTCATTTCGCGACCCGCCTGGGTCATTTCCAGCATCGCGACGGTGGTGATCGAACTCTTACTCACCTCAATGGCGTGCTCAAGCGTTTCTCCGCTCAGACGCGAATGAATCAGCTCACTCAGAGCAACACAGGCGTCGATAGCCGGATACACACCGTACAGATCATAGTCGTCGGCAAGCGGAATCGCCTCTTCCAGTTTTTCCAGCTGGCTATCGAAATTCACCTTCGCATCTTTAACGGTCAGGGTTTCCCAAATCAGATCGAGGATACGACGATACAGCTGGCCGTCGGCAAATTCGGTTTGCTGGCAGAACATCGCGTAATTGGGGTACATGCGCTCGCACAAACAGGCCATAAAAGTGACGTGCTGCCAGCTTTCCAGCTTCTCCAGGCGCAGATGAATCGGGTTTTGTAACATGATGAATTCTCGAAGTCAGAAATTAGCCGCAGTGTACCTGAATCAGCGGTGATTTGCTTGCCAACGCACAAATGCCGGACGCCGCGAGGCAACCGCATCAGCCCAGCGCGTAGGCTCCGGCAGGCGGTAGCCCTTGATGCAGCGCTGAACCCATGCCAGCGCACTATCGAGAGCCACCCGGTGACCGGTGCTGACAAACAGCGGGTTGCAGCGCGCTTTGCTGCGCCAGACCCACGCCAACTGCTCGTTTTTGTCCATCAGCGGCGCCAGCCCCCCCGACTCATCGTCCGGCAGCGTAAACTGACCGCACAGACGCTTTTTGGCCACCCCGATGGTCGGGACATCCACCAGCAGGCCAAAATGGCTGGCGACGCCCAGACGACGGGGATGGGAAATCCCGTGGCCATCGACAAAAAGCAGATCCGGTTTTTGTGCAAGCTGCTGCCACGCCGCTAGCAGCGCGGGTGTTTCACGAAAGGAGAGAAAACCGGGGATATACGGCATGGTGGTAGCCACTCGCGCCACCTGATACTCAACCAGTTCCAGAGAGGGATAAGCGAGCAGCACAATAGCCGCCCGCGTCACGTCACCTTCTTGCTCGAAGCCAACGTCCGCACCGCCGATCAGCCGGGGAGGATCGCGATCCAGTCGATCCGCACGAATGACCGACGCGGCCAGCTCTTGCTGCCGCTCGCGTAGCGACGCCAGATCCATATTCGCTCCTTAACGATGGTATTGCGCCGACAACCGGTGCACCGCTTCCACAAATACGCCCGCGTGTTCAGGGTTCACATCCTGATGGATGCCATGGCCCAGGTTGAAGACATGACCCTCTCCCTGACCAAAGCCAGCCAGTATGGTCGCGACTTCCTCTTCAATGCGGCCAGCAGGCGCATAGAGCATCGAGGGATCCATATTGCCCTGCAACGCCACTTTGTGGCCCACGCGACGGCGAGCGTCGGCGATATCGGTGGTCCAGTCGAGACCCAGCGCATCGCAGCCGGTTTCGGCCATTGCTTCGAGCCACTGTCCGCCGCCTTTGGTGAATAAGGTCACCGGGACGCGACGGCCTTCATTTTCACGCAGCAGGCCATCAACGATTTTGTGCATGTAATATAGTGAGAACTGCTGATAATCGCGGCCAGTCAGCACGCCACCCCAGGTATCGAAAATCATCACCGACTGGGCACCCGCTTTGATTTGAGCGTTCAGGTACAGCGTGACGCTTTTGGCCAGCTTTTCGAGCAGCGCATGCAGCGCCTGCGGGTCGGCATACATCATTTTCTTGATCACGGTGAAGGCCTTGCTGCTCCCCCCTTCAACCATATAGGTCGCCAGCGTCCACGGGCTACCGGAGAAGCCAATCAGTGGAACCTCGCCTTTTAGTTCGCGGCGAATCGTCCGCACGGCATTCATCACGTAGCCGAGCTCATCTTCCGGATCGGGCACCGGCAGTTTGTCGACATCGGCCTTGCAGGTAATCGTCGAGGTGAAACGGGGGCCTTCACCAGTTTCGAAATAGAGCCCCAGCCCCATGGCGTCCGGGATGGTCAAAATGTCCGAGAAGAGGATCGCCGCGTCCAGCGCATAGCGGCGCATCGGCTGCAATGTGACTTCGCAGGCCAGCTCGGCGTTTTTACACAGCGACATAAAGTCGCCCGCCTGGGCGCGAGTGGCTTTGTACTCCGGTAAATAGCGGCCCGCCTGGCGCATCATCCACACCGGGGTCACATCAACGGGTTGGCGCAGCAGCGCACGCAGATAACGATCGTTCTTCAGTTCGGTCATTTTGCAGTTCCTTAAGCGTCAGGCCGTTATTGTATCACGTCATTCCTCGTCAGCCCGACACATTGCCACAGTGTCTTCTATCAGACGGCGCGCTACCGTACCCGGCGGCGGCAGCAGCGGTAAATCGTCATAGCGATACCAGCCAGCCTGCAGCAGCTCTTTCTTGTCGATCACAATGTCGCCGCTATCATATTCCGCCATAAATGCGGTCATTAGCGACTGCGGGAACGGCCATGGCTGGGAGGTCACATAGCGCAGATTTTTCACCTTCAGACCGCACTCTTCCATCACCTCACGGGCAACCGCCTCCTCAAGGGTCTCCCCCACTTCGACAAATCCAGCCAGCACCGTATGTACGCCATTACGATGGCGGGTGTGCTGTGCCAGCAAGATCGAGTCGTCCCGGCGAATCGCCACGATCATGCAGGGTGCGATTTGCGGGTAATAACGCTCGCGGCAGTGGTTGCAGAGCATCGCCCATTCGGTTTTGCTGGGATGCATAGGATGCCCGCAGTAACCGCAAAATTGATGCGAGCGGTAAAATTCGGCGAGCTGAACCCCGCGTCCCGCCAGCTGAAACAGTCCCGGATCCTGATCCAATAACTGCCGCAACGATCCCATATCATGCCGACGATCCTGGCGCACCATCCATACCGCGTCGCCTTGCCATTCGCCAATATGCAGCGCGTGCTGGCCGACAAGATTGAAATTTACCGCTTCGCCATGTGGTAATTCCCCATCGGGTAACCATAATTTTTGTTCGTGACTGACGATCCACCAGCCGCGATCTAATTTTTCAATAATACGATCCATATCTATTGCACTACCTTCGTTTTACTGGCACTTTTAACATTATATTTACATTTTGGTGAGCAACGTTATTTTCTTAATCTTGCGGAGTCAACCATGTTAAACCAGCTGGAAAACCTGACGAAACGTGTTGGAGGCAGTAATGAACTGGTCGATCGCTGGCTGCATGTACGTAAGCATTTGCTCGTCGCTTACTACAAGCTGGTTGGCCTGAAACCGGCAAAAGAATCCTTTATGCGGCTTAACGAAAAGGCGCTGGATAACTTTTGCCAAAGCCTGGTGGATTATCTCTCCTCCGGCCATTTTAGTATTTATGAACGTATTCTTGGCGAAATGGAAGGTGATACGCCGCTTTTGGCGGCCACCAGGCTCTATCCGCAGCTGGAAGCCAATACCCAGCAAATTATGGATGACTACGACTCCTGCCTCGAAAACGCCATCGATCACGATAATTATCTTGAGTTCCAGCAGGCTCTGTCCGATATCGGCGAAGCGCTGGAAGCCCGCTTTGCGCTGGAAGATAAGCTGATAGCCCTCGCCATTTCGTGCAACCTGCAAGACAACGTCAGCGACAATATCGCGCCGACGGCTTGAGTTGTGAATCGTTAGCGAGTAATTTACAGACATTCTCCCTCTACGGAGGGAGTTGTTATCTTGTCGGAGTGCCCATTTTCCACACTGGAAAAGGCTGAGACCGTTAATTCGGGATCCGCGGAACCTGATCAGGTTAATACCTGCGAAGGGAACAAGAGTAAACTGCGTTTAGCATCTGCCTCTTCATGGCCGATCGCATCTGTTACTCCATCCGTCGTCTGGCAAGCCATATCCTGTTTAACTGGAATGAGCTATGTCTACAACATCACTTACGCGTCGAGAGCAACGCGAACGCGCCCAGCGCTTTATCGACACCCTGGAAGGCACCGCATTTCCCAATTCGCAGCGCATCTATATCCGCGGTTCGCAGGAAGATATTCGCGTGCCGATGCGCGAAATTCAGCTTAGCCCGACGCTTATCGGCGGCAGCAAAGACCATCCTCAGTATGAAGCAAACGAAGCCATCCCGGTCTACGACACGTCCGGCCCCTATGGCGATCCGCACATCGCGATAAACGTTCAGCAGGGTCTGGCGAAACTGCGTCAACCGTGGATTGATGCGCGTCGCGACTGCGAAACGCTTAGCGATCGCAGCTCAGCCTATACCAGAGAGCGGCTGGCGGATGATAGTCTTAACGCGCTGCGCTTTTCCGGTCTGCTTACGCCCAGGCGCGCCATCGTCGGGAAATGCGTGACGCAGCTGCACTATGCCCGTCAGGGGATTGTCACCCCTGAGATGGAATTCATCGCCATTCGCGAAAATATGGGTCGCGAACGCATT
This sequence comes from Raoultella sp., assembly GCF_039594335.1. NCBI lineage: Bacteria > Pseudomonadati > Pseudomonadota > Gammaproteobacteria > Enterobacterales > Enterobacteriaceae > Klebsiella > Raoultella sp. Next base: position 9,275 of record NZ_JBCNNS010000079.1, on the reverse strand, counting down.
CGTGGCGAAGTGCTGCGCCACCAACATCCGGGCGAAGGTTTTGGCGCTCGCCTGCCGGAGAATATCTCCGCGGAGTTCGTCCGGGATGAAGTCGCCGCCGGCCGCGCGATCATTCCAGCCAATATCAACCATCCTGAGTCGGAACCGATGATTATCGGCCGTAATTTTCTGGTGAAGGTCAACGCCAACATCGGTAACTCGGCGGTTACCTCTTCCATTGAAGAGGAGGTGGAAAAACTGGTGTGGTCGACGCGCTGGGGCGCTGACACGGTCATGGATTTGTCCACCGGGCGTTATATTCACGAAACCCGCGAGTGGATCCTGCGCAATAGCCCGGTCCCTATCGGTACCGTCCCCATCTACCAGGCGCTGGAGAAGGTGAACGGTATCGCCGAAAACCTCACCTGGGAAGCCTTCCGCGACACGCTGCTGGAGCAGGCAGAGCAAGGCGTTGACTATTTCACCATCCATGCCGGCGTCCTGCTGCGCTACGTGCCGATGACCGCCGGACGGCTGACCGGCATCGTCTCCCGCGGCGGGTCGATCATGGCGAAATGGTGCCTTTCCCATCATCAGGAGAATTTCCTGTATCAGCATTTCCGTGAAATCTGCGCAATCTGCGCCGCCTATGATGTCTCGCTCTCCTTAGGCGATGGCCTGCGCCCGGGTTCGATTCAGGATGCCAACGACGAAGCCCAGTTTGCCGAACTGCATACCCTGGGCGAGCTAACCAAAATCGCCTGGGAATATGATGTACAGGTCATGATTGAAGGACCGGGCCACGTCCCCATGCAGATGATCCGCCGCAATATGACCGAAGAGCTGACCCACTGCCACGAAGCACCGTTCTACACTCTTGGGCCATTAACCACCGATATCGCTCCCGGCTATGACCACTTCACCTCCGGTATCGGCGCGGCGATGATCGGCTGGTTCGGCTGCGCGATGCTCTGCTACGTCACACCGAAAGAGCATCTCGGCCTGCCCAATAAAGAGGACGTGAAACAGGGATTGATCACCTACAAAATCGCCGCGCATGCCGCAGACCTCGCCAAAGGGCACCCTGGGGCACAGATCCGCGATAACGCCATGTCCAAAGCGCGGTTTGAATTCCGCTGGGAAGACCAGTTTAACCTCGCGCTCGACCCGTTCACCGCCCGCGCCTATCACGATGAAACGCTGCCGCAGGAGTCCGGCAAAGTCGCCCATTTCTGCTCCATGTGCGGGCCTAAATTCTGTTCAATGAAAATCACCCAGGAAGTCCGCGATTATGCCGCCCGACAGCATATCGAAGCCGGTATGGCCGACAAATCCCAGGACTTCCGCGCTCTTGGCGGTGAGATCTATTTACGTAAGGAGCAAGCCTGATGTATCAACCCGATTTTCCATCCGTCCCTTTCCGCTTAGGACTCTACCCGGTCGTCGATAGCGTAGAGTGGATTGAACGTTTGCTGACTGCGGGCGTTCGTACTATTCAACTGCGCATCAAAGATAAACGCGACAGCGAAGTGGAAGACGATGTGGTCGCCGCCATTGCTCTGGGACGCCAACACGATGCGCGACTGTTTATTAATGATTACTGGCGGTTGGCCATCAAACATCAGGCTTATGGCGTGCATTTAGGCCAGGAAGATCTGGAAACCACAGACCTCAGCGCAATCCGCAACGCCGGCCTGCGTCTTGGTGTCTCGACCCATGACGATATGGAGATCGACGTTGCGCTGGCCGCACGCCCTTCCTACATCGCTCTGGGCCACGTTTTCCCCACGCAAACCAAACAGATGCCTTCCGCTCCTCAGGGGCTGGAACAGCTTGCCCGCCATATCCAGCGCCTGGAGGATTACCCGACGGTGGCGATCGGCGGCATCAGTCTGGCACGGGCGCCGGCGGTACTGGAAACCGGCGTTGGCAGTATTGCGATCGTCAGTGCGATTACCCAAGCGGCAGACTGGCAGCAGGCCACCGCGCAGCTACTGACGATCGCGGGAGCTGGCGATGAATGACAGCGATTTTATGCGCTATAGCCGCCAGTTGCTGCTGGAAGATATCGCCATTGAAGGCCAGCAAAAGCTGCTGGCCAGCCGGGTATTGATCGTCGGTCTCGGTGGGCTGGGTTCGCCTGCGGCGCTCTATCTGGCCGGCGCCGGCGTCGGCACGCTGGTGCTGACCGATGACGACGACGTGCACATCAGCAACCTACAGCGGCAAATTCTGTTCACCAGCGATGATATCGCTCAGCCCAAAACCACGGTCGCCAGAGCAAAGCTGGCTCGTCTCAACCCGCACATTGAACTGATTGCGCTGAGGCAGCGGTTAGGCGGAAAGGCCCTGCTGGATGAAGTGGCGAAGGCCGATGTGGTACTGGATTGCACCGATAACATGGTGACTCGCCAGGCGATCAATGCCGCCTGCGTCATGCTTAAGACCCCGCTGATTACCGCCAGCGCCGTCGGACTGGGGGGCCAGTTAATGGTACTGACGCCACCGTGGGAACAGGGCTGCTACCGCTGCCTGTGGCCGGATGATAGCGAGCCCGAACGCAACTGCCGTACGGCGGGCATCATCGGCCCGGTGGTTGGCATGATGGGCACCCTGCAGGCGCTGGAAGCAATCAAGCTGCTCAGCGGTATGGCGACGCCGCGTAATACTCTGTGTTTGTTCGACGCTCGCACCAGCAGCTGGCGTACTCTCGCGCTACAGCGGGCGCAGGGCTGTCCGGTATGCGGAGGGCAGCATGCAGGTATGGTTTAACGATGAACCGTTGCAGTGTGCCGAAGCGATCTCCGTCGCCGCTCTGCTCACTCAACTGGAACAGCATCAGCCAGGCGTCGCGCTGGCGCTCAATCAACACATTCTCCCGCGCGAGCGGTGGGAAAAACATCTTTTGCAGGAAGGCGACCAAATCCTGCTTTTTCAGGTTATCGCTGGAGGCTGACATGTTACGTATTGCGGATAAAACGTTTGAATCCCATCTTTTCACCGGCACAGGTAAATTCGCCGCCCCCGACGTCATGGTGGAGGCTATCCGCGCCTCCGGCAGTCAGTTGGTGACGCTGGCGATGAAGCGTGTCGATCTCCGTCAGCATAATGACGCAATTCTCGCGCCGCTGCTGGCGGCGGGTGTAAGCCTGTTGCCCAATACCTCCGGGGCCAAAACGGCAGAAGAAGCCGTCTTTGCCGCTCGCCTGGCGCGGGAGGCGCTGGGGACCCACTGGCTGAAGCTGGAAATCCACCCGGACGCGCGCTGGCTGCTCCCCGATCCGATTGAAACGCTGAAAGCGGCAGACATTCTGGTACGGGAAGGCTTCGTGGTGCTCCCCTACTGCGGCGCCGATCCGGTGCTGTGCAAACGTCTGGAAGAAGCGGGCTGCGCGGCGGTGATGCCACTCGGCGCGCCAATCGGTTCCAATCAGGGGCTGGAAACCAAAGCGATGCTGGAGATTATTATCGAGCAGGCCACCGTGCCAGTGGTCGTTGATGCGGGTATTGGCGTGCCGAGCCATGCGGCGCAGGCGCTGGAAATGGGCGCTGACGCGGTGCTGGTGAATACCGCCATCGCCGTTGCCGACGACCCGGTAACCATGGCCCGGGCTTTCCGCCTGGCGATTGATGCCGGATTGCTGGCACGGCAGGCCGGTCCGGGCGTGCGCAGCGCTCAGGCGCAGGCCACCAGCCCGCTGACCGGCTTTCTGGAGGCGCTGGTATGAACACTTTCACTGACCGCTGGCGGCAACTGGACTGGGACGATATTCGCCTGCGTATCAACAGTAAAACCACCGCCGATGTTGAACACGCTCTGGCGGCAAAACAGCTCAGCCGTGACGATATGATGGCTCTGCTCTCTCCTGCGGCCGCAGGTTATCTGGAGCCTCTGGCGCAGCGTGCTCAGCGCCTGACTCGCCAGCGTTTTGGTAATACCGTCAGCTTTTATGTCCCGCTATATCTCTCTAATCTGTGCGCCAACGATTGTACCTACTGCGGTTTCTCAATGAGTAACCGCATCAAACGCAAGACCCTGGATGAGGCGGAAATTGCCCGTGAATGCGCGGCGATCCGCGAAATGGGCTTTGAGCATCTGCTGCTGGTGACCGGCGAACATCAGGGCAAAGTCGGGATGGACTATTTTCGCCAGCATCTGCCCGCGATTCGCCGCCAGTTCGCCTCGCTGCATATGGAGGTCCAGCCGTTGGCAATGGAGGAGTATGCCGAACTGAAAACCCTCGGGCTGGACGGGGTAATGGTCTATCAGGAGACCTATCATGAAAGCATGTATGCGAAACATCATCTGAAAGGCAAAAAACAGGACTTCTTCTGGCGGCTGGATACGCCGGATCGACTTGGACAGGCGGGGATTGATAAGATTGGCCTTGGCGCGTTAATTGGCCTCTCCGACAGCTGGCGCGTGGATTGCTTTATGGTGGCGGAACATCTGCTGTGGCTCCAGCAACGCTACTGGCGCAGCCGCTACTCCATTTCCTTTCCGCGACTACGTCCTTGCGCCGGGGGTATCGAGCCCGCCTCATTAATGGATGAACGACAGCTGGTGCAGACCATTTGCGCCTTCCGCCTGCTGGCCCCGGAAGTCGAACTCTCGCTCTCCACCCGCGAATCCCCCTGGTTCCGCGATCGGGTTATTCCGCTGGCCATCAACAACGTCAGCGCCTTTTCGAAAACCCAGCCCGGCGGATATGCCGACAACCATCCGGAGCTGGAGCAGTTCTCACCTCACGATGACCGTCGCCCGGAAGAGGTCGCCAGCGCGCTGGTGGCCAGCGGACTACAGCCGGTATGGAAAGACTGGGATAGCTGGCTGGGACGCGCTTCTCAGTCATCATGATGAAGCATGTAATTTCTTAAACGCTCTTCGTGGACGATCGTAATAAGAGAAACGGGAGATGGTGGTCATATTGCTGTTTCTCTATTCTGCCCTTGTCAGCAACGGATGCTGTCCAGGGCGGATGATATCTCTTCCTCATTTCCGCCCTGCTCCCTTCTCTTCGCGACGCAGGGAATTTTATTCATATCGAATATAAATCCGCCCATATCACAACGTCAGCATTATAATTAACGCCGTTTTATCTGATTCGCTCAGCAGGCATGCTGGCTAAACCTGCGTCTTCATCCACGGTTTAACTCTTCTGGAACGATTTACGACTCATGGCTCGTCATAACAGAAAGCTCTCTTTCACCACGCCAATTGTGATCGGGTTTGCGGGTATTTTATTCAGCTTCTTGCTCATCGCGGTGTTTGCCACGATGACACAAAGAAAAGACTTTCTTGAAGATTATCATCATATTAACCGCAACTTCACTCATAATATGGCGACGAACTATACGGAGACGCTGCTGCGGGGCAATGACTTTATCCTCAGCCGCGCCGCGACTTTCTTCTCACGAAATGACGCGCTGAACAATGCGGTCAACATCAATCCAGAGAAAGGTTTGATGCTGTTAATGCAGTTGCAGAATATGATGCAGACCGTGTCGTCAATCTCGCTGGCGGATACCGATGGGCACTATCTGCGTGCGCCCGAGGTCCTTGAGACCGAAGACAGCCAGGCCTTCAATGCCAAATCGAGACCGTGGTTTATTAAACAAGCGGAAGCCAGTACCTTCAGTCGGTATACCAGCCCGTACATCGACTACTTCACGCATCATCCGACGATTACCCTCTACAAACCCATAATCTCGTCAGAAGGACGGCTGAAAGGTAGTCTCGCTTTTCATCTTGATCTGATCTCAATGGGCTACGCGTTACGGCAGATGGTCGCCCCGGTTCAGGGGGAATTTTTTGTAGTGCAACGCGATGGTAAAGTCGTTCTTCATCCCGACCCTGGCGCATTATTCAAACCCTACGTCAGCGAAGCATTGATGAACAGAATGACCAGCGGCGAAGGCCAGCTTTACGATACCGATACCGACGCCTGGTACTATTACTATTCATTTACCAACCCCGACTGGTTCGTTATTTATCGTGTCGATAACTCGACGCTCATCAACTTAACGCGCCATGAAACGGATATCGTCTCCTGGAGTTTTGCCCTGGCCGCTATCGTCATCGTGCTGTTCGGACTCTATCTGCGCCATACTTCACGTAGCGTGTTGATGAACATCATTAACGCCATTAAAACCGGGGATGTACAGCGCGCCCCACGTCTGGAGGCTATGCTCAGCAAAGCGATTGAGAGCAATAAGCAGCGCGAGTTAACCTACGTTCGCCAGGCGACCATCGATGCGCTAACCGGCTGCAAGAACCGCCGCGCCTTCGATAGCGATATCGCCGCGCTGATGAACGATCATCATTCCTTCTCTCTCGCGCTGGTTGATATTGATAACTTCAAAGCGATAAACGACACCTGGGGTCACCTCAATGGCGATATCGTTCTGCGCAATGTCGCGCGGGAAGGGTTGCAGATCCTCCAGCCCCTGCAAATTTCACTTTACCGCTACGGCGGTGAAGAATTTGCGGTGATCTTTTCCGGGCGTAGCGATGACGCTCTGATGCTGCTGGAGAGCTGGCGGGCACGTGTCGCGTCGCGCTCCTGGCGTGAAGAGGGATTGACGGTAACTTTCAGCGCGGGCCTGGGCGAATGGAATATGGAGCCTCTGGAACAGCTAGTTGTGAGTGTGGATGAGGCGCTTTATAAAGCCAAACAGCAGGGTAAAAACCGGATCATCCGCACTTAAAACCACCGGTATCTACAGGCCCGTCAGCCTGGGTTTTACTGTTTTCAGGCATAAAACCGAAACCGGTTTCATTATTTTGTGATGCCTTACACACAATCACGGCAAAGCGGTTGTCGTGTCTGTCGGCCCGCGATAAAGATGATGCATCAAGGGAACATAAGGGCCATCTACTATGAAGAATATCGTTTTATGCTGCGCCGCTGGAATGTCCACCAGCATGCTGGTTCAACGTATGCAGGCTGCTGCGCAACAAAAGGGGGTGGAAGTCTCCATCAAAGCCGTACCGGTTGCCGAGTTTAAAGATAATCTTGCTGCTGCCGATATTATCCTGCTCGGCCCTCAGGTGAAGTACGAGCAAGCTAAGCTACAGGCGCTGGCTGACCCGTTTGGTAAAAAAGTCGCCGTTATCGATATGATGGATTACGGTATGATGAAAGGCGATGCTGTTCTCGATAAAGCCCTGAAGTTGATGGAGTAAGTCATGGAAGATTTAGAAACGATCATCATGGAGCTGTTGGTGAATGCTGGTTCAGCCCGCAGTTCGGCATTAACGGCTCTGCAGCTGGCCCGCAAAGGTGATTTTGCGGCTTCCGAGCAGGCAATGGCAGAATCACATGAGTTTGTGAAACACGCGCATAAAATCCAGACCCAGCTCATCGGCCTGGATGAAGGCACCGGTAAGCTGCCGGTGAACCTGATTACCGTTCACTCCCAGGATCATCTGATGAATGCCATGGTGATACAGGATCTGGCAACCGATATGATTGAACTGTATCGTCGCACCGCGTAGCCAAGTCACGCGATTAATAGCAGGTGCCCTTCAGACACCTGCTTTCTTATTACAAGAAACCGTAAAGCGCCGCAAAGACCCAACCAAACACGCACGAAACGCTGACGCCAATGAGCCCCGGCAGAATAAAGCTATGGTTAATCACAAAGCGGCCGATATGCGTGGTCCCTGAGCGATCGAACTGAATCGCCGCCAGGTCGCTCGGGTAGGTTGGCAGAATATAATAGCCGTAGCAGGCTGGCGCAGAGGCGACAATGTAGGCCGGATCGACGCCAATCGCCAGCGCCACCGGAACAATCGCTGCCAGCGCTGCGGCCTGGGAATTCACGAATTTGGAAACAATCAGCAGAACGATGGCATAGGCCCACGGATACTCCTTCACCATTTCGCCGAGCACGCCTTTAATCTCCGACATGTGCGCGCCGAACATCGTTTCCGCCATCCAGGCGATGCCGTACACCGCCACAATGGCGATCATCCCCGAGCGGAAAACCTCATTCTTAGAAATCGACGCCGGATTAGTTTTGGTGATGATGATAATAAGTGCGCCGGAGAACAGCATGAACATCTGAATCACCAGTACCATCGACAGCGGCTTGCCATTGAATGCCGGTCGAAGTTCGGAGAAAGCCCCCAGAACGGCAACCACGGCAATCGACGCCAGGAAGATCCACATAGCGACCCAGTTACTGGTCGGCAGTTTTCGGTCCAGCAGCGTTGCTGTATCGCCATAAACATAATGACGGTTTTCCGGCGTTGAGATGAAAGCCTGAAACTCTTCGTCTTTATCTAAGTCTTTACCGCGAAACCAGCTAAAAATGCCGATGGCCAGAATCCCCAACAGCGTAGAGGGAATGGTAATAGCCAGCAGATCGAGGAATTCGAGATGCTTGCCGTTGAAGGTAAAGTTCCCCAGCATCGCCACCAATGACACCACCGCCACAGACACCGGGCTGGCGATAATCCCCATCTGCGCGCCAATGGAACTTGCCGCCATCGGGCGTTCGGGGCGAATATTGTTCTTGATAGCGACGTCATAAATAATCGGCAGAATCGTATAAACCACGTGGCCGGTGCCGCAAAGGATGGTCAGCGTACAGGTGACGAAGGGTGCCACAATGGAGACATATTTTGGATTGCGCCGCAGAAGTTTCTCCGCAATCTGCAGCATCACATCTAACCCGCCGGAGGCCTGAAGCGTCGCCGAGGCGGCGACCACCGCAATGATCACCAGCATCACATCAACCGGCGGTTTACCCGGCTGAATATGGAAGACAAAGACCAAAATAACCAGTCCGATTCCGCCTAAAAGGCCCAGTGCGATACCGCCTTTTCTCGCACCATAAAAAAGACAAATTAAGATAATGATGAGTTGTATTGCGAATTCCATGCATCCCCCAGCCCCAGGCTATGAAAATCAAAAGATTTATTTTCCGCTGCCGTATTATTTAGCCCTCTCCCCGGCGCATTTTTTCAGATATAAAACACCCTCCCCGGCGTCATGAAACCGAAGATAAAAGGAAAAGTAATCACATGATTCATTGGACTTTTTGACTATATCGCCTTTGATTTACTGATTTTTTGATACGTGTAGAATTTTTACCCATCAATAAGTGTGGGCATTCAGAAAAAACAGCCATCCGGTTTTTATATGAATTGTTTGCTGCTTAATTGGAGGGGAAATATTAATGGAATGTAATTCATTATGAGGGAACAGAGGCGGATATTATCGTGGTACGGTGCCGGGCTAATAAAAAAGCCAGTCAGGAAACCTGACTGGCTTTTTAAGCGTAGCGTC
>NZ_JBCNNS010000078.1:0-21389 GCF_039594335.1 Raoultella sp. | reverse complement strand
GATGAGGTGCTCTTCGCGTTGGGAAAACAGCTGGCAAAATTAACCAGTGATAAAATTCTGCCCGCCCGAATTGGCGGTGAAGAGTTTGCCATTATTATTGACGGAATGTCGGCCGAGGAGGTACGCAACCTGGCGCAGTCCGTTCTGGAGAATGTCCGCTCTATTCTGATTAATCATGATTATCCGCTGTCGGTAAGTATTGGCGTCGGCATGCGTGAAAAAGATGAACCGCAGGATGCGTTTATTAAGAAGGTGGATGAAGCGCTCTACCAGGCTAAACATAACGGCCGCGGACGTGTGGAGTGGGCCGCATCGGCCGCTATCCCTGCTGTGCGCTGCGACAATGGCGGCGATATTCGGAAGGAGAGCGTTCGGTATAGCGTTTAAACACCCGGCAAAAATAGTTGCTGTCGATAAAACCGCAGTTGTGGGCAATCTCTTTGACTTTTAAATCGTAACCCCTCAGCAGCTTTTTGGCCTGCTCCAGCCGGACGCGAGTCAGGTATTCGTTAAAGCCGATGGAACCTGATTTCTGAAAAATGTGCGACAGATAGTTTGGGGTGATATGAAAACGTTTCGCTACGGATTCGCGGGTTAACGGCTGGCTGAGATTTTCCTCCAGATAATCCTGTACCGCCATAAACAGATCGCGGCTGCGGCTGACCTGCATCTCCAGCCCGACCAGCTGTTGAAGGCAGTGGCTAAGCAGCGCCGACACCACAAGCCGGGCGGTGACCGGGTCTGGCTGCAGACATATTTCGTTCAGCGCCAGCAGCAGATAAGAGCCCACGCGCGGCCCCAGGCGGGCGACACTTTGTTTTTCCGTTCGCAGCTGTTTGCCGTCCCAGTGCTGGATGCAAAACCCCAGCTTTTGCCTGCCAAATAAAATACTTAAAGTCGATGCCTGACTGGTCCACTGTGGACAGGTCCATTTCCCCGCCGGTACATAAAGCACCTGCGATGTTGTCAGCAGCATATCGGACAAGGGTAAACCGTTCTCCTGCAGTTCTCCCACCAGCACAATTTCCAGACGCGGAAACGCGACCTGATAGGCCAGTTCCGGCAGCGAAATATCCGGTTCCGGGAACCTGACCAGCAGCTTGTCCTTCTGATTGACCAGACGATTTAAAATATCCGGCAGATCTTCAATCATTCTTTCACCCCGATAGCGAACTATTATCCTGTTGAATATAATCTATTTTTAATACCCGCAGATCTTTTTAGGTAGTCGGATTGAACATGCAGAGCTGGCGTACAGCCGCCTGAAGCTCAGAGTTTGATGACCATCACACTTTGTCTCTCCGCGTACGGATGTCCAGTTTTTCGTAGCAATCGCCTCATGTATTTCCCCTGGCCGACGATTAGAGTTTATTTCGTGTTATCGAAAGGTTAAGGAAAGGAAATATGGAACATCAATCTGCTGTCTATCTGGATGCCCTCGGCGCCAACATCACCTTATCCGACAAAATGAAACAGGAACTGGATACGCTTGGCTACACCGTGGTGCATCATCTGGCCGACCCGGCCTGGCTGGCGGCGATGCGCGAGCTCATCGATGTACTTGTCGAGAGCGAGGGGGACAACCTGGCCATGGAACATCATCAGGAGGCGACCGCGACGCGCATTGCCAACCTGGTGAATAAAGGGGCGATTTGGGAGAAGGTGTGGTCCCATCCGCTGGTGCTGTCGGCCTGTCGCTATATTTTTCAGGGCGACTTTAAAGTGTCCAGCCTGAATGCGCGCGAGGCGCTGGTTAACGGCGGCCACCAGCCGCTACATGCCGACTGGAAAAAACCGCGTCCTGATTTTCCCAAAGTGCATCTGGTGAACACCATTTGGGCGATCGATGATTTGAGCCCTGAGAATGGTGCCCCGCGAATTATTCCCGGTACGCATTTGCGTCCGGAGCTGCCGGAAGAGGTCCTGAGCGACCCTGAATTGCCGCATCCGGATGAGGTGGTGTTTGCCGCGCCAGCGGGGAGCGTGATGATTTATAACGCGCATACCTGGCACGGCGGAACCTGTAACACTACCGGCAGCAGAAGACGGGTACTGCACGGTTTATACATTGACCGCCAGGACAAGGCGCAACAGGACCAGCGGCGCTGGTTGAAGCCGGAAACCGCCAGCCGTCTGACGCCGGCGCAAAAATGGTTGCTGGATGTGGAGTAACCCGGTAAGCGTAGCGCCACCGGGGAGCATTCCCGGTCGACGAGGTGAACAGTTCCCGGGCCGCGGGATAAACCCCTTGCCCGGGCTACGGTACTGAAACTGCGGTGATAGTTTTCCGCACGGGCGGTGCTGTGCTGTTGTCCGGTTGACAAAATAGCGTCGCTACGGTTTTTCGTCCCTGAGAGGCAGTGGAATGGCCCACTCCGCTTTCAGGGGATATCAACATAGACAACCGGCTTTTTCATGATGTTTTTTACCGCTTCAGCAATGTGCTGCGGTTGGAGTAAAAACGTTTTGATGCTGCTTTTAATCGTGCGCAGGCCGCAAAAGCGCTTTGCATCATCGATTTCAATATCCGTGACCAGCAGCACGACATCGGCCTGGGCAATATCGTCGGGAGTAATTTTATTCTCAATCCCCAGCGCGCCCTGGGTTTCGATTTTGATCTGCCACTTTTCATGGTGGCCGACCTTTTGTAAACGCTCCGCCGCCATATAGGTATGGGCCACGCCGCTCACGCAGGCCGTAACCGCAACGATCTTGAGAACCATAGCATCCTCCGGGCATTAGCCACCGACAGTTACGCGAAAACCAGCTTGTTCAGCCATGAGAGTGAATCGGTTAATTTCTGCTGCGGAGGGGGCGCCGATCTGCGCCATCACCCATCTCTTGCCCAGCAGCGAGTATTTCGGTTCGCCGTATTGATGAAACGGCAGCAGGTGAATGTCAGGCAGGGCAAACGGTGCCAGGAAGGAGAGAATCTGGCTGAAGTTCTTTTCACACAGGGTAAAGCCTGGAATGAGCGGCACTCTGGGGATGATGCGAACGCCATTTTCCACCAGCTGGCTGAAATTTTTCAGCACCCGGGGCAGATCCACGGCGAGCTGTTCTCTGGCCTGCCCGGGATCCATGATTTTCAGATCAAACAGCACTTCGTTGCATGCCTGGGCAAGAGAGTCAACGCGGCTGAAGGCGGCGTCTCCCGCCGTTTCTATCGCCGTGTGGATCCCCCACTGGCGTAATGTGCGTAAGAAACGGGTGGCAAATCCGGCCTGCATTAACACCTCTCCACCCGATAGCGTGACGCCGCCGCCCGAGGTGCGAAAAAAGATCTCATCTTTCAGCACCTCTTTGAGTAACGCTTCTTGAGTGACATCGCGGCCAATCTGCTCCCATGCGCCGGATGGACACTCTTCGACGTCCTGCTGGCAACGTGCGCAGTGCAGACAGCGGCTTTCTCGACGCACGGTTTCAATCCTGGGGGAAAGGGATTCCGGGTTGGCGCACCACGGGCAGGTGTGCGGGCAACCTTTAAAAAAGACGACGGTCCTGATCCCCTGACCATCGTTCAGCGAGTAGCGCTGGAGATTGAAAATGCGCGCCCGGTCGGCGCGCGTCTCGATAACGTCACAGTTGATGCGTGGTGCGGTGGATAATGTCATCCTGGATCTCCTTCGATAACTCGACAAAGAAGGCGCTGTAGCCGGCGACGCGTACCACCAGACCCGCGAAATCCTGAGGGCGCTGTTGCGCTTCCCGCAGCGTCTGCGCGTTGACCACGTTAAACTGGATATGCTGTAGCTTCAGGCTGGTGAAAGCCTGTAAGAAATCGGCCAGTTTATTGAGCCCGCTCTCTCCGCTCAGAGTCGCCGGAGTGAACTTAACGTTCAGCAGTGTGCCGTTGGAGAGCAGATAGTTATCCAGCTTGCTGACCGATTTCAGGACCGCTGTGGGCCCCTGAGAATCCTGGCCGACCATCGGCGACAGACCGCCATCGGCTAACTGCTCGCCGGCCAGACGGCCATCCGGTGTTGCGCCGACCACCGAACCGAGCGGAACGTGTGCCGAGACGGTGTACGAACCGGGGGTGAAATGGCCGCCGCGCGGGTTGCGGTACTGTTCAACCTCTTTACAGTAAAAGCGCAGCAGGTCGGCGCTGATATTGTCCACCTCGTCGATATCGTTGCCATATTTTGCAAATCGGTGAACCAGTCGGGCGCGGATTTTCTCGCCTGCCAGCGTTTGGAAATTCGCCTTAAGGACCTGAATCAACTCGTCATAGCTCATGCGCTGCTGGTCGAAGATCATCCTCTTGAGCGCATGCAGGGAGTCGCTGAGATTGGCGATACCAATCCCCTGAACGCCAGAGAAGTTGTAGCGTGCGCCGCCTTCGGTGATGTCCTTTCCGTGCAACGTGCAATCCTGAATAAACGAGGATAGCAGGGGAACCGGTGCCTGATCCCGGTGGCCGAGGTCGCAAATGTTACTGCCTTCGACCATCAGCTTGATGTAGTAGCGGGTTTTCTCGCGGATCTGCTGAATCAGCCCGTCCCAGCTGATATCGGGGTTACCTTCGTTCTCCAGCATCACGATCTCCATCACCTTCAGCAGGTTGAACATCGCAATATCGTGCAGCCCATAGGTGCGGCCAGGGATAGAGAGTTCGACGCAGCCTACGACGGCATAATCCCGCGCATCCTCCAGCGAGACGCCGCGATTGAGAAAGGCCGGCACCACTACTTCGTCGTTGAAAATTTGCGGGATCCCGGTGCCTAAGCGGATCGTTTCCGCCGTTTTGTGCAGGAACGGACGGTCGATCAGTTCGTTGACGCGCACCCCGAGATTGGGCTGCGGCAGACGGACGTTCTGGTAGGCATCCAGCGCGAGAAAGGAGAGTACGTTTACCGCGCTGCGCCCGGTCTCGCTCAGGCCGCCGAGCAAGGCGGTATAGCCCGTCGGGAAACCGGCAAAGTAGCGGGCGCTGCTGGATGAGCGCAGCAGGACGATATCGTTGCACTTGACCCACAGTGATTCCAGCAGCGTTTTCAGGAACGCGGGATCCTCGCCGCGGGTTAACGAGGACTGATAAAACGGCAGCATATACTGGTCAAAACGGCCAAGCGAAATCGAACTGGCGTTGGACTCATACTGCAAAATGATGTTCATGTACCAGAACAGCTGGCAGGCCTGCCAGAAATCTTCCGGTCGATGCTCGGCGTTATGGCGCGAATGAGCCGCAATCGTCTCCAGCTCCTGGCGTCGCTGCGGATCGTCGCAGCGACGGGCCATATCCGCGGCGAGGGTGGCGTAACGCAAAATGTGGCGCTGCGAGGCCGCCAGTAAAATCAGTACCGCCTGATAAAAATCGTTTTCCGGATACTGCCGGGCCAGGTCTTTCATTTCCGCCACCAGCGTTGCCAGTCCGTTATTCAGCAGACGGGGATAGTCAATAATGATGTGTCCCTGGCCCTTGTCAGTCTGGTTGATGCTGAAAATCTGCGTGCGTACCGCCGCGTTTACCTCGTCGGTCATCTGAGCGTCAATGACATCTTTCATCGAGCGTTTTTCCCAGTAAGGGAACAGCGCTTCACGGTAGATGCGCTTGTCTTCGTCGCTGATGGCGAAGCGATCCTGCGGGCGGGTCGGGAACCGATCCAGCTCGTTAAGCAACCAGTAGGGGTCCATCTCGGGCGAGACGATGCCGGCACGCGGTTTGATTGTCCGGTTGCCGGCGATCAGTTCGTCATCACGAATCGAAATCTTAACATGGTCAAGGATCCAGGCAGTGGCCTTCGCCCGACGAATCATCGTCGGTTCACCCTCGGTACGTTTGTGGCTTTCGGTATAGAGCAGGGCGCGTTCGAGCGAGATTTCCCGGGGGTGGGCGAACAGGCTCGCTATTAAGCGTTGGGTACGATTGGTCATGACAAACTCCATGTGAATGCCTTTCTCCTCGCGCGGCTTGAGGCAATTCGCGACGCGGTTCGCGCACGGACTGCCGATAACCATGACGCTCGTGGAGCGAGGCGCTGAGTCTTGCGCTGCGTCGCTGCGCGCGACGGTATTCAGTCTTTCTGCGAAAGATGGCTGTCGATTTTGTTCATAATGGCGTCAGCCCGCTTCACGGCATCGCTAATATTGACGCGAACAATAGTTTTACCGGCAAAACGCTCTTCACTCTTGATGCCGATATCTTTGGTCAGTATCACGATATCGGCGCTGGCGACATCGTCTGCCGACAGCTCATTCTCAATACCGATGGAGCCCTGGGTCTCCACCTTGACCTGCCAGCCTTTGGCTTTGGCGGCGCTCTCCAGCGATTCTGCAGCCATGTAGGTGTGTGCAACTCCGGACGGGCAGGCGGTAACGGCGATAATCCTGGTCATAAACTATTCCTTCTGCGGTTTCAGTGAATTTCGAAATCAAGATCCAGTTCGTCATCGGCTTTGGCTTCTGACGCTTTCTTCTTCGCGAGGGCTTTAAGCACGATGACGCAGGCGGCGCTGACAAATGCCCCGACCAGCAGGCCGATGATGAACCCACCTTTACCCTGAACCACCGGCAGGACGATCAGTCCGCCCCAGCCGGCGTAGCACTGAGCGCCGAGCAGGGCGGTCGTCGCGCAGCCGCTTGCGGCGCCGATCATGATGGACGGGATGACGCGCAGCGGGTCGGCGGCCGCGAAGGGTATTGCGCCTTCTGACACGCCAACACAGCCCATGACCAGGGCGGCTTTGCCGGTTTCGCGCTCCTCAGGGGTGAAATATTTGCGTCCAATCAGCGTCGCCAGGCCCATGCCCAGTGGCGGAATGGCGATCCCGACGGCGGCGATAGCCACCACGTTATAAACGCCCTGGGAGACGCAGATCAGCATGAAGGCGTAGGCCACTTTATTGACCGGGCCACCCATGTCGAAGGCCAGCATCAGTCCCATGATGATGGCGAGGAGCACGATGCTGCCCTCGCGCATGCCCTGTAGCCAGGTTGTCAGACTGGCCGTGAGTGCGCCGACAGGTTCTCCCAGCCCCCACATCATGATCCCGGCCGTAATAAAAGTGCCGACAATGGGGATCACAAAAATGGGCATCACGGAGCGCAGCACTTTGTGGACGGGGATTTTCTTCAGGTAGTAAACCACCAGACCGCCGATCATCCCGGCGATCAGGGCGCCGAAAAAGCCAGCGCCAAAAGTGTTGCCGACCCACGCACCGATGGCACAGGGGGCCAGCGCCGCGCGGTCAGAAATGGAGTAGCCGATATAAGCCGCCAGAAAAGGCACCATCAGGGTTAATCCGGCGACGCCAATATCAAACAGTTTTTTCAGATTGGGATCCGTCGCGCCATCGGGCACGGCCCCCTTGCCGTACAGCATGACCGAGACAGCGAGCAGGATCCCGCCGGAGACCACAAAGGGAATCATATGTGAGACGCCGGTCATGAGATGCTGGCGTGTATTTTTTAGTATTTGCACCAGTTCGTTCATTGCTTGCTCCTGAGCGCGCTATCGCTCGTGACAGTATTGTTGCTTCAACAGTAGGAAAATGGCGGGGGAGAAAACAGTAGAGAAAAAGTGCATTTACTGGATATTTGTAAGATGAGCATGAAATTGCGATCCACCTCAAATCTTAGGTGCAATGGGGTCATATTGCGATAAAAAAAGAGAATTGTGATGCGGAACAGAAAAAAGATCTCTGTGTACAATTTTCCAGTAATTCACTCTTTTCTCGCGTAGTCCCTGCCGCACGCTTTCTTTACCGTGGAAGCAATGATGTCTTGCTCAGGAGAAAGCCAATGGCCCAGGTCATTAAATTCCGTTGTGATTTGCCAAATGGCGTCCACGCCCGTCCGGCCAGTGTGGTGGAAACGCTATGCAATACCTTTGTGTCTTCTGTTGACTGGTGGAATACGCGCAGCGACCTGCGCGGCAATGCGAAAAGCGCGCTAGCCATTATTGCAACCAACACGATAAAGGGAGACGAGTGCCAGTTAATTATCTGCGGTGAGGATGAACAGCGAGCGCTTGCTGCACTGTCGGCATTTATTCAGGATCAATTTCCGCACAGTGATACCCCGTTGCCGGCGGCGGAAAGCCTGGAGGTACAGCCTGTTCCGGAATCGCTGTCCCGGCTGAATCCCGTCCTGTTTCACGGGAGGCCGGTGTGTGCCGGGAGCGCCGGAGGCACGCTCACCCAGTTGAAATCTTTCGATCTGCGCGACCCGGGCCCGCTACCTGCCGCCGGGAGTATTGAGCACGAGCAGGCGCAACTGGAGCAAGGATTGCTGCTGCTGGTTAAAAATATCGAGCTGCGGTTGCTGGATAACGATGGAACCGCCGGCGCCATTCTTGAGGCGCATCGTTCGCTGGCGACGGATGCTTCGCTACGCCAGCATCTGCTTGGCGGTGTGCTGACTGGCCTGAGTTGCGCCCAGGCGATCGTCGCCAGCGGTGAGTACTTCTGCGCTCAGTTCAGCGACTCCGACAACCGCTATTTACAGGAGCGGGTCGTGGACGTACGCGATATCTGTTTCCAGCTCCTGCAGCATATCTACGGTGAGTCCCGCTTCCCGGCACAGGGTAAGCTGACCGTCCCTGCGATTTGTCTTGCTGATGAGTTAACGCCCAGCCAGTTTCTTGAGCTGGATAAAACGCGGCTGCAAGGTCTGCTGCTGAGCGGCGGCGGGACCACTTCGCATACTGTCATTCTGGCGCGTTCGTTTAATATTCCGACCCTGGTCGGCGTGGAGATGGCGGCGCTGCTGCCGTGGGTGGGGCAACCGGTATATATCGACGGCAATGCAGGGCTGGTGGTGGTTAACCCGAATGAGGCGGTGACGCGTTACTACCAACAGGAGTCCTGGGCCGCGGCGCAGTTACGTCGTCAGCAGCAGGCGTGGCTTAATAAAGACGGGGTCACAAAAGATGGCCTGCGGCTGGAGGTGGCGGCCAATATTGCCCATTCCGTTGAAGCCGCCGCAGCGTTTGATAACGGCGCGCAGGCAGTGGGCCTGTTCCGTACCGAAATGCTGTATATGGACCGGCCCGGCGCGCCGTCCGAAGATGAACTTTATAATATTTTTTGCCAGGCGCTGGAACCGGCGAACGGCCGCAGCATTATTATTCGTACGATGGATATCGGGGGCGATAAGCCGGTGGCCTATCTCAATATCCCGGCGGAAAACAACCCCTTCCTCGGCTATCGCGCGGTGCGAATTTACGAAGAGTACCAGACGCTGTTTCGCACGCAGCTCAGGGCGATTCTGCGCGCTTCGGCGCACGGCTCGTTGAAAATAATGATTCCGATGATCTCTTCAATGGAAGAGATTTTGTGGGTGAAAGAAAGACTGGCGGAAGCCAGGCAATCCCTGCGCGATGAACATATTCCGTTCGATGAGAAGATCCCGTTGGGTATCATGCTGGAAGTGCCATCGGTGATGTTTATCATCGATCAGTGCTGCGAAAAGATCGATTTTTTCAGTATCGGCAGCAACGACCTGACGCAGTATCTGCTGGCGGTGGATCGTGATAACAGCAAGGTCACGCGCCACTACAACAGCCTCAATCCGGCCTTTTTGCGTGCACTTGACTACGCCGTGCAGGCGGTGCATCGACAGGAGAAATGGATCGGCCTGTGCGGCGAACTGGGGGCGAAAGGCTCGGTGCTGCCGTTGCTGGTGGGGCTTGGGCTGGATGAACTGAGTATGAGCGCACCGGCGATTCCGGCGACGAAAGCGCGTCTGGCCCGACTGGATAGTCGGGCCTGTCGTCAGCTGTTGAACCAGGCCATGCAGTGTCGCACTTCGCTGGAGGTGGAACACGTATTAGCTCAGTTCCGCATGACCCAGCAGGACGCGCCGCTGATTACCACGCAGTGCATTACCTTAAACAGCGATTGGCGCAGTAAAGAGGAGGTGCTGAAAGGTATGACCGACAATCTGCTGCTGGCGGGGCGTTGCCGCTACCCGCGTAAACTGGAGGCCGATCTCTGGGCGCGCGAAGCGGTATTTTCCACCGGGCTGGGCTTCAGCTTTGCCATCCCGCACAGCAAGTCGGAACATATTGAGCAGTCTACCATCAGCGTGGCTCGCCTGGCCCGGCCTGTGGCGTGGGGGGATGACGAAGCGCAATTTGTAATTATGCTGACCCTGAACAAGCATGCCGCCGGGGATCAGCATATGCGTATCTTCTCTCGCCTGGCGCGGCGCATTATGCATGAGGTGTTTCGCCACGCACTGGTCACCGCCGACAGCAGCGAGGCTATCACCGAATTATTGCAGCGTGAGCTGGAGCTGTAGTTCGGACCGGAGAATCCCCTGGTTGCGCTGTGCTTACCGGGGCTACGGATCGGCATTGTCTGCGGTTTTATGGGGTTGTCACCCGGGTCAGGCGCACCACGCCGTGACCCGGGAGTGTGAACAGGTGTTCCGTTCACCGTCAATCCGCAGAAAATGGCGATGCCGCGCTGTTCTTTGACCTGGTGACCGCGTTGGCGCTGATTAACTTTGGCGCGACGGCGGTAGGGGGGCTGTAGCTGACCGGGCTGACTCGTCGCTTCCGTCAGCCTCCGCCGCAGTTCGATGCCGCGAAGCGGAGCAGACCTGGGCGTTGTAATCGTTCAGACTGAACAGGAAGAAAAGAATAAAAGCAGGCATAATGCCTGCTTTTATTCTTCTATGGTGCGTCGCGACACAATGTGGCGTATCGAGAGCGGCTATTTTTTCTTCTTATGGGTCGGGAGCTGGCTGGCGCGGCGTTCTTTAACGTATGACACCAGACTGTAAATCGCCACTGCCAGCAAAATGACCGCGACAACAATAAGAATAATACCGGACATAAGCGATCCTGGGGTTGAGTTGAAAACCATGAACTCTATTAAGTTACGTGTAAGATAGCATCAGGATGTGTCCGAAATATGATTCGTTTTGCTGTTAAAATCGAAAAAAATCAGGATGATAAAATCATACTGACCGGCCTGAAGCGCCATTTTGTCGGTCGGGTAACACTCCGTTAAGTGATTTTACAGACGTAGGATCCGCAGGCTGATACCCTGCATTTGAGTAAGAATTGTCTGAGAGTAATGCATGCGTAATCAACATATCGTCGGCCTGGTTGGGCTGACTCTTGTCCTGGCTTCATTTGCCGTCGCGGCGGAGCCCGATCGCCAACAAACCCGCGAACGAATCGTGGATCAGGTGCTAAAACCTTGTGAAGGCAAAAAAGCGGGAGACAAAGTGGTGATGGTCGATCGCCGCGGCGGCGAACATGAGGCCATCTGCACGCTGGCGGCGGTACCGCTACCGGAGTAACGCCTGCCGCCGTCGGGTCAGAGATTTCCCGTACCACCATCCACCCGCAGTTCGCTGCCGAGTACGTAGCTGGACTCATCCGATGCCAGATACAGGGCGGCGTTGGCCAGCTCCTGCGGCGTGCCCATCCGTCCTAACGGCACCAGGTTTTTGATCTCCTCCTGCAGGTCGCTCAGGGCCTGGGCGCTGAGGCCCAGCTTGTCCAGCGCCGGAGTATGCACGGGACCCGGACTCAGGCCATTCACCCGGATACCGCGCGGCAGCAGCTCCGCTGACAGAGTACGCGCCAGCGACAGCAGCCCGGCTTTACTGGCGGCATAGGCGCTGCTGGTGGGCAGGCCGATGTGAGCGCTGACCGACCCGCAAAGGATGACTGACGCCGAATTAGCGAGCAGCGGCAGCAGCGCCTGCAGCAGGAAGAACGGGCCTTTGAGGTTGATATTCATCAATCGATCCCACTCCGCTTCGCGCCAGTCGCCGAAGGGGGCGTGGGTGACATCGCCGGCGTTGACGAACACCGCATCCAGCTGCGGCCAGCGGTCGGCGAGGGTTGCGGCAAGCTGGCGCTGCCCGGCGGCGTCGCCGGAATCGGCTGAGATGGCCCAGCCATTTTTCCCCAATAGTGCCTGCGCCTGCTCAAGAGCGAGCGGATTACGTCCGGTCACCGCCACCCGCGCCCCTTCGGCGATAAAAGTCTGCGCCGTCGCGAGGCCAATCCCGCTAGTGCCGCCGGTTATCAGCGTATATTTTCCTGCTAAACGTCCCATCATCTTCTCCTGACTGAGCTCTGGAAAAGGGACTATAAAAGCTTTAGTATCCAAAGGATACCAGGTACCAATTGGATACTAACGAGGCGAAAGGTGTGCTATGGCGAAGACAGCGGTGCGCGTCGGGGAAAATAATTTCGTGCAGCATGCTTGCCCGATGACCGATTTTGTTAATCTGATTGCCGGGAAGTGGGCGATCCCGATTCTCTACCGGCTGATTGTCCTTAATGCGCCGGTGCGCTTCGGCGAGCTGCTTCGAGCGGCGGCGCCGATTACGCAAAAAGAGCTGACCCGCCAGCTGCGCTTGTTCGAGCAGCGCGGGCTAGTGTCGCGCTGCGTCTATCCCGAAATTCCCCCCCGCGTTGAATATCAGATAACGGCTCTGGGACTGTCGATGCGCAGCGCGCTGCAGCCGCTGGCGGAGTGGATGACCCGGCACGGCCACCAGCTCAAACGTTAACTCCGGCGATAGCGCGGCGCCGGCTGGCCGTTGCGCGCGCTGCCGAACAGCGCGAGTCGCGCCTGGTCGAATTGGCTCCAGAGCGCCAGATCGTGAACCGGCGGCAGGGTGATATTTTCGCCCTGATCAAGGCCGCTGAGCGCCGCGTCCACCAGATCTTCCGTGGTCATCACCGAGCCTGCGGGCAGCGCGTCAAGTGCGACGCCGGAGGTCGGCCACAGGTCCGTCGCGGTTGCCGCCGGGAGCACCGCCTGAATACGCAAACCGCTGTCGGCAAACTCCTCCTGAAGCGCGCGGGTAAAACTCAGCACCCACGCTTTGCTGGCGCTATAGACGGCGCTGCCGGGTAGCGCATGCAGTGCAAGGATTGAGGAGATATTGATCAGCGTCCCCTGACCTCGGGGGCTGAAGGCGGCCAGCGCGGCATAGCTCAGGCGCAGCAGAGCGGTGGTATTCAGGGTATGAATCATCTGATGCTCGCGCACATCCGTGGTCAGCAATCCTCCCATTTTCGCCGTGCCGGCGTTGTTAATCACCAGCGCGATCGTCGGATCCGACTGCAGGCGCGCTTCAACGGCGCGGATACCGCTTTCTTCGCTCAGATCTGCCTTTAGTACGTCGGCCCGGATACCGTACTGGCTTTGCAGCTTTTCCGCGAGCGCCTGCAAACGTTCTTCACGGCGAGCGACCAGAATCAGATGATAACCGCGAGCGGCGAGACGTTCGGCATAGAGGGCGCCGATGCCGGAGGATGCGCCGGTAATTAAAGCGGTATGAGAAGGGGTAGTCATGGAGTTACCTCAAATAATATGGTTGCGTTATTAAACCAGAATCAGCATGGGTTAATTGGTTTAATAATGCAACCAGTTGGCGAGGATTATTTCATTATGAGAAATGACTAAAAAGTAATAATAATGAAAATCAGTCTGTTACCGGCAGTCGGGCGGTAATGTCGTCGGGCTGGAGCGTCCGGCCATCGGCGGCCTGTAGTACCAGTTTGCGCAGCGGCTTGCGCGTGAGATTATCAATTAACACCGTGGTGGGTTCGTCGGGCGTCAGCAGATACTCGTCCGCCCATTGTGCCAGCGCCACCAGCACAGTTTGCAGTCCACGACCCTTTTCGGTAAGCACGTACTCCTGCCACGCGGTTCCGTCCGAAGCGGGCTGCATCGTCAGAATACCTTCTTCCACCAGCATTTTTAGCCGTCCGGCGAGCATGTTTTTCGCAATACCAAGGTGTTTTTGAAATTCGCTGAAGCGCCGTGTCCCCCTCAGAGCTTCGCGGACAATAAGTAGCGTCCACCAGTCGCCAATGACGTCAAGTGAGCGGGCAATAGGGCAACTGCTGGTTTCCAGACGGGTACGTTTCACGAGAACTCCTGTGGCTTCAGTTGTTTTATTATAAAACTATTTCCCCGGACTGAGAAAAGTTTCTCCCGTTGTGTGAGTTTGCGAGCCGTCGGGCGGAAAAATGTCATCAATTTGTCACAATGAAAACGATGATAATCACTGACTGAGGATTAAGGGATGCAAAAGAGTCTACTCGCCAGCGTCGTGACCTGCGCCGTATTGTTATCGACGGCTGCCCTGGCAGAGGAACAGACAGCACCGCAAGGCTATCAGCTACAGCAGGTGTTGATCATGAGTCGCCACAACCTGCGCGCGCCACTGGCCAACAACGGCAGCGTGCTGGAACAGTCAACGCCGAAATCATGGCCGGAGTGGGATGTGCCCGGCGGTCAGCTGACGACCAAGGGAGGCGTGCTTGAGGTCTACATGGGGCACTATATGCGAGAATGGCTGGCGCAGCAGGGACTGCTCACCCGCGGTGAGTGCCCGCCGGAGAATACGGTTTACGCCTACGCCAACAGTCTGCAACGTACTGTGGCGACCGCGCAGTTCTTTATTACCGGCGCCTTTCCCGGCTGTGGCATCACGGTGCATCACCAGCCGCAAATGGGTACCATGGACCCGACGTTTAATCCGGTGATTACCGACGATTCCGCCGCCTTCAGCGAAAAAGCCGTACAGGCGATGGAAAAAGAGCGGCAGACTATGCAACTGGCCGACAGCTACAAGCTACTTGAAGCGATGACGGACTATCAAAACTCCCCTTCCTGTAAAGAGAAGCAGCCGTGTTCTCTGAGCGATGGCAAAGATACCTTTAGCGCCAGATATCAGCAGGAACCGGGCGTTTCGGGGCCGTTAAAAGTGGGTAATTCGCTGGTTGATGCCTTCACGCTACAGTATTACGAAGGCTATCCGCTGGATCAGGTCGCGTGGGGGGAGATAAAAACCGACAAACAGTGGCAGGTGCTGTCGAAGCTGAAAAATGGCTATCAGGATAGCCTGTTCACTTCGGCGGAGGTGGCGCGCAACGTGGCTAAACCGCTGGTGAAATATATCGATAAAGCGCTGGTCAGCGATCCCGTTCAGGCGCCAAAAGTGACGCTGCTGGTCGGGCACGATTCCAATATTGCCTCGCTGTTGACGGCGCTGGACTTCAAGCCCTATCAACTGCATGACCAGTATGAACGCACTCCGATCGGCGGGAAAATCGTTTTCCAGCGCTGGCATAATAGCAGTGCCAACCGCGATATGATGAAAATCGAGTATGTGTATCAAAGCACGGCACAGCTGCGTAATGCCGAAACCTTAACGCTGCAAACCCCGCCGCAGCGGGTCACTCTGGCGCTGAATGGCTGTCCGGTGGATGCGAACGGCTTCTGTCCGATGGCGATTTTTGAGCAGGTGATGAACGACGCGGCGAAATAGAAAAACGGACCGGTCATGGCTAGCCGATCCGGGAATTGTCTTGCTGGCCCGGCCATGCGCCGGGCACTGCGGGTTACACGTTTTTGCGCTCGATGGTCTGTTCGCCCCAGAAAAGGGCGTCTTTATTCGTTTTCGCGAAGGCCAAAGACAGCACTTCATCGCTGCCTTCTTCCCAAATTTTTTCTGCCAACTTTTCATCGTAATTGGCTAATTCAAAAATCGCTTCGGCGATCTCAAAAGAGGTATTTCGTAAATTTGCCCATTCACCCACGTGGTGGGCTTTCGCTTCTTGAGTTGGCATGCAAATCCTCCTGGTGAAGGTTAGCCGTGTAGTTTAACTGCCAGTCCTGCGACATGTTCACCCTGATAGCGGGCGATCGCCAGCTCTTCCTGACTTGGCTGACGGGAACCGTCTCCGCCGGCGATAGTGGTTGCGCCATAGGGTGTACCGCCGCGCACCGCCGACACATCAAAAAGTTCCTGAGCGCCGTAGCCGATAGGCACAATCACCATCCCGTGATGGGCAAGCGTTGTCCAGGTAGAGGTAATGGTCTGCTCTTGTCCACCGCCGGTACCGGTAGAGCTAAAGACGCTGGCCAGTTTGCCGTACAGTGAGCCCGATGCCCACAGGCCGCCGGTCTGATCGAGGAAGGTGCGCATTTGTCCGGACATATTGCCGAAACGGGTGGGGGTACCAAAGATGATAGCATCATACTCTGCCAGTTCCTGCGGCGTGGCGACGGGCGCATTCTGCGTTTTCCCGCCTGCTTTGGCAAATGCCTCAGCTTGCATAGTTTCCGGCACGCGCTTCACGACCACCTCAACGCCGTCTACTTTGTTCGCCCCTTCGGCGACGGCATGAGCCATGGTTTCGATGTGTCCATACATTGAATAATAAAGCACCAGAATTTTAGCCATTTGCATCACTCCTCGGTTGCGTTAAAGGCCAGCCAAACGACTGGCTACCTTTAAAGATAAGGCCTCTGGCTAAGAGTGCAAATCTAACAGTCATTTATTTGATTTATAACAAAATTACAAAAAATACCTTTGTTGCAAAAAGAAACATCTTTATCTGCCCGCTTTTCATCAGACATAAGAGCCGCTTAGCGCGGCGCGGGCGGCGGTAAATCCGCTGTGGGCATCAAATTATGACGGAATGTTACTTTTTATCTGATAAATGAGTTTCATTCACTACGCTTAACAGCACGCAATACGTTAAATGGCCATGCCATATGCCGCTGAGTCGCGGCCTCGTATTGTGCGCAATGCAAGATGATGTCTAACCAAGTGGAGGTCAGTGATGGCAAACCATCGTGGCGGTTCCGGCAACTTTGCTGAGAATCGTGAAAGAGCATCAGAAGCAGGTCGTAAGGGTGGCCAGCATAGCGGGGGGAACTTCAAAAACGATCCCCAACGCGCCTCGGAAGCAGGCAAAAAAGGAGGGAAAAACAGTCACGGCAATCGTCATAGCTGACTAACGCCATTGACTGTGTTCGATGTGGCTTTACTCTCCTGTGCGCCAGCCACATCCGCCTCGCCGCCGGCACCCGCCGGCGGTTTTTATTGCCCACTGAAGTTTAAACGGGGGTGACACCGGGCTGCTCTGCTTCACGCGCGCGGCGGTTAAGCAGCGCGTGAAGTAAAATCGCGCCGAAGGTGGCCGTGCCGATCCCGCCAAGGGTAAAACCGCCCAGCGACAGGGCGAAATCTCCGGCCCCGAGCACCAGGGTGACCGCCACCATGATCAGATTGCTGTTCTGACTCAGGTCAACCCGATTCTGGACCCAGATACGGGCACCGGCGACCGCAATCAACCCGAAGACCACAATCGACGCGCCGCCGATAACCGGCCCGGGAATGGTGTGGATCAGTGCGCCAAACTTCGGCGAAAAACCAAGCAAAATGGCAATCAGCGCGGCGGCAACGAACACCAGAGTGGAGTAGACTTTGGTTACCGCCATCACGCCGATATTTTCCGCATAGGTGGTCACGCCGCTGCCGCCAACCGCCCCGGAGAGCATCGTCGCCAGCCCGTCACCTACGAATGCCCGTCCCATATAGGGGTCCATATTGCGTCCGGTCATTCCGGCGACCGCTTTCAGGTGACCCAGGTTCTCCGCCACCAGAATGACCGCCACCGGGGCTATCAGCATCATCGCCTGGCTGTCAAAAGTCGGGGCGGTAAAGTGCGGCAGTCCGAACCACGCCGCCTGGTGCAGTAAGGTAAAGTCGAGCGGTTTACCCAGCCCGAAGATATTCGCCAGCAGGGCGTACAGCCCACAGGCGACGATCAGGCCGACGAGAATCAGCAGTCGCTGGATCATCCCGCGAGTAAAGACCGCCACCAGTCCGATACAGAGTACGGTCAGCACCGCCATCCAGCCATCGAAGGCGGAGGCGGAGACGCTGTGTACGGCGATGGGGGCGAGATTAAGCCCAATGGCCATCACCACCGCGCCGGTCACCACTGGCGGCATCAGTCGCTCAATCCAGCGGGTACCGATTTTCATTACCACCACACCAATCAGGGTATACACCAGGCCGCAGGCGATAATGCCTCCGAGGGCGACGCTAAGGTGTGGATTGAGTCCCTGACCATTGAAGCCAGTGACGGCGATGACCACGCCGATGAAGGCGGCGCTGGAGCCCAGGTAGCTAGGCACACGACCGCCGGTCACCAGGAAAAACAGCAGCGTGCCGATACCGGATAATAAAATCGCCAGGTTAGGATCCAGCCCCATCAGGATGGGCATCAGCACGGTGGCGCCAAACATGGCGACCGCATGTTGGACACCCATGATCATCGTTTGTCCGATGGAGAGGCGTTCGTCGGGGGCCACCACGCCGGACGCGGCGGAAGGGGTGGTCAACTGCCAGCGAGGAAAATCGAAAAGTGCCATGATGATATCCCGGGTTTGAGGTTAACAGGCTGGACGCATAAGCGTGTGGTAGCCGCGGTCGAACCACATCAGCCCGCGCGGCTCTGGATGTCTGACGATGGCGGCGACTTCACAGAACAAAATGTCGTGGGTGCCGACGCTGACTATCTGGTTGATACGACAATCGAAGCTGACCAGCGCATCCACCAGACGCGGGCAGCCGGTGAGACCGGTTTGCCATTCGGCGGCGGCGAAACGTTCCGCCATCGGCGTTTTACCGCCAAAGACGTTGGAGAGCGACTCCTGGCCTGCCGCCAGGGTATTGACGCACAGCGCCTGGTGCTGACGGAAGGTCGGCCACACCGAGGCGGAACGGTTGAGACAGACCAGCAGCGTGGGGGGCGTATCGGTAACGCTACAGACCGCGCTGGCGGTAAATCCCGCCCGACCCGCCGGGCCATCGGTCGTAATAATGTTGACCGCCGCGCCGACCTGGGCCATGGCGTCACGAAAACTCTGTTTATCCGCTACGGACATAGTGGCTCCTTACGCCAGTTGGCAGGCATCATCGAAGGGCAGGCGCGGCAGACGACCATACAGCCGGGTCTCGTCGCCGTAACCGATATTGATCAACAGATTGCTCTTCCAGCCGTTTTCGGCAAAGAACGCCGCATCGACCTTGTCGCGGTCAAATCCCGACATCGGGCCGGTATCGAGACCGAGCGCGCGGCAGGCGAAAATCAGGTACGCCGCCTGCAAGGAACTGTTGCGAAACGCAGTCTCTTCCGCCAACTGCGGACTGGAGGTGAACCAACTGCGGGCATCGCCGTGGGGAAACAGCGTCGGCAGATGATCGTAGAAGGCGGGATCCCAGGCTACGATGGCGGTCACCGGCGCGCGCAGGGTTTTTTCGAGGTTGCCGCTGGAGAGCGTCGGGCGCAGCTTCTCCTTTCCTTCCGGCGTGCGAACAAAAAGTATCCGCGCCGGGGAGCAGTTGGCGGAGGTCGGACCCATTTTCATCAGATCGTAGATTTCCTGCAGCAGGCTATCGCTGACCGGTTTATCCAGCCAGCCGTTGTGGGTACGGGCGTGAGTAAACAGACTGTCGCGCGCGCTTTGGCTAATGCTTTCGCTCATAGATTCTCCTGATATCAGGCCAGCATGGCGGCCAGCCCGTTGCATAAAATGGGGTTGAAGGTGTCAACATCGGTCACGTTGCAGGCGTGGCCGCCCCAGGCCATCTCGACCCGCTGGCTGCCCGGGATTGCCGCTTGTAGCATGCGCGAGCAGGAGGCAGGAACCAGCAGATCGTCATGGGCGCTGACGATCAGGGTCGGGCATGTCACGGCGGACGCCCGGCGAGAAAAGTCGGCCTGCTTCAGCGCCTGCAGCCGCTTGAGCAGATTCTCCTTGCCCTGAAAGTGGCTGAGCGCAAGCGCATCTTCCGCTTCCAGACGCGGCATCCGTGCGGCCATCCACTCGGCGGGGTAAAGAAACAAAGGCTGCGCCTCAACCCACGCCTGAGCGCCGCCCGCGTGCAGCAGACGCTCGCGTACCTGAAAACAGCGGCGGGTATGGGGAGAGAGGGTTAGCCAGCCGTTGACCAACACCAGGCCGCTGACCGCCTCCGGAAAGTCCAACGCCAACTGCAGGGCAATCAGCGCGCCAAGGGCGTGCCCCACCAGAGCAAAGCGGGAAATCCCCGCCGCCTGTAGCGCCTGATTCAGCTCCTGCGCCATGGTCGCCATGCTGTAGCCGGTCGGCAGCGGCCCGGCGTTTTCACCGGTGCCGTTCTGATCGTAGCTCACCAGCTGATAGTGTTGTTCCAGCACCGCGCGCTGCGGCAGCCAGTAGCTTCCCGCACCGCCTAAGCCGGCACTCAGCACGACTGTCGGTGCGCCCTCAAAGGGCGCCGGGGAGATATTCAGTTTCATAATGCTGCTTTTCCGATATGGGCGACGGTCGCGATCTCAACCAGCGCATCCGGCTTGACCAGTCCACACTGGATGCAGAAGCGAGCCGGTTTATCGCCAGGGAAAAACTCGGCATAGACTTCGTTAATCGCGGCGTAGTTTTTCCAGTCGGTGATAAAGATGCTGTTGAACGTCACGTCCTCCATGCTGCCACCCGCTGTTTCGATCACCGTTTTGATCGTTTCCAGAACGTGGCGGGTTTGCGCCTTTGGGTCATCGAGATAGACCACGTTATTGTCTTTATCGAACGGCAGCGTACCGGAGACGTAGACCACGCCATCGGCCAGCGTACCGGGGACAAAAGGGGCGATCGGCGTGCTGGTGCCGGGCGGAATAATGACTTGTTTAGGCATAATGTTTCTCCTCCGGGAAAGGTAGCGCTGTGGCCGGGGACAGCGCATCGCAGAAGCTGGCGACATCGCTGACCCAGCCAAAGAAGGTCTCAATATTGAACAGGGCAGCCTGCTGGGCGAAGGCCGGGCCCGCCTGGTGGGTGGCGTCTTCCAGCACCACGCCGAAATACTCCAGGAAGAAGCCGTCGCGCAGGGTGGACTCCACGCAAACGTTGGTGGCGATGCCGGTAAAGATCAGGTGGCGAATGCCGCGGCTGCGCAAAATGCTGTCCAGCGGGGTGTTGAAAAAGCCGCTGTAGCGCGGTTTCGGCAGTACCACATCGCCAGGCTGGGGCTGCAGCTCATCGACTAACTGATAATCCCAGCCGCCTTTAGCCAGCAGTTTGCCCTGCAGCTCAGGGCGGCGACGCATGGTCTTCAGGGCGTTGGATTTGTGGTAGTTTGGCGAGCCCGGGCCGCCGGCTTCCATATACTCCTCGTCCCAGCCGTTCTGGAACCAGACGATCAGCATTCCGGCGGCGCGGGCCGCAGCGACGGCGGTGTTAATGTTGTCGATAACCGGTCGGGTGGCGGAGACGTCAAATCCGGCGAGATCGAGATACCCTCCCTGGCTGGCATAGGCGTTTTGCATATCGACGACAATCAGCGCGCTGTTCTGCGCCGGGAAGGTCAGGGATTCCGGACGGGCGGAAAGCGTAATCATCAGGCAACCTCGCGGGTAACGGTGGCAATATGGTCGCGGCAGCGCATCAGTGGCTGAATACGTTCGCCAAAGGCGTCGATACCGGAAAGAAAATCATCAAACGTGAGCAGTACGCCGTCGGTGCCGGGAACGCTGGCCACCTCGTCGAGCATACGGGCGACGCTGGCGTAGGAGCCTACCAGCGTTCCCATATTGATATTGACCGCTGAGGTCGGATCGGCCA
>NZ_JBCNNS010000077.1:0-21061 GCF_039594335.1 Raoultella sp. | reverse complement strand
GTCAGTTACGCCTGCGGCGTCGTAAAGAGTGACGAATAGTCACGATTACAAATTCGTTGCACCGCCGGATGCTGAATCATTCTTTCGGCAAAAATAGCGTGATACTCCTCCATCACACTCTCCATCCGTCCGATCTCAATAATCGTCTCATCCTGATAGAAATCATGCGCATAAAGCGTCGGCGCGACAAAAATCGCATTGTGTGTTGCACCGAATGCCTTCATCAGCGCCGCATCGTCAAACTCACCGAGAATCTCGACCTTCAGCCCCTGCGAATTGAACCAGTTCAGAAGCTTGCGCCCCAGCATCGAGCGACGACCGGGGATCAGCAGACGACGTTCCTCCAGACAGGCGGGGAAGGGTTTTTCCGGCGGCGGATTCATACACCAGAAACTTACGCTGCACTCGCCAATACGCACGGAGAACAGCCCTTCCTGCTGAGTGGAATCGATGGGGCAGTCTGAGATGATCATATCAAGCTTGTGCTGGCTGAGCTGCTCGAGCAGCATTTCGTGGGTCGACTCAAAGCAACGCAGGTGAATCTGTTCATTATCCGCTACCGCCGCATCCAACACCCCACTCACCAGCCTCTTCGATAACGCATCAGCAACGCCAACATCGAACAGCAGGTTAGACTCTTTGCGGTAGTTCACAATATCGAGCATCTCCTGACTCAGCGTGAACATGCGGTCAGCATAGCGGAATACCAGCTCGCCCAGTTCGCTCGGCTCCAGCCCCCGCCCCTTGCGTTTAAACAATTTCCCCTGCAAACGCTCTTCAAGCGCTTTGATTTGCCCGGTAATGGTCTGCGGCGTCAGGAACAACGCCTCAGCGGCGCCGACAACAGAACCTTCTTTATAAACGTGCCAGAAGTAATACAGGTGGTTGTAATTAATATGTGACATGTTTCTCTCCCTGATAATGCCAGGGGAGCCCCTACAGGCTCCCCATCGAATGTTAAGCCGTCGTGGTAACCGCAATGCGCCTGCGCAGTATCATATACCCGCTCACGGCCGACAGGACGGAGCCAATCAGAATACCCAGCTTGGCCCAGTTGATTAAACCAGGATTAACGCTGCTGAAGGCCAGACTGGCGATGAAAATCGACATCGTGAAGCCAATCCCACACAGAATGCCGACCGCCATAATCTGCTTGCAGGACGTCCCTTCCGGCTGTGATGCCCATTTCAGTTTTAACGCCAGCCAGCAGAACAGGCTGATACCCAGCGGCTTGCCGATAAACAACCCGGCAATAATCCCCAGCGGCAGCAGTGACGTCAGTCCTTCAATCGTCACCCCTTGTAGCGGGACGCCGGCGTTAGCGAAAGCGAAAAGCGGCAGAATCAGATAAGCCACCCACGGATGCAAGACATGCTCAAGTTGCTTAGCCGGGGATTTACCGCCCTGCTCCTTCAGCGGGATCATAAAGCCAACGATCACCCCGGCTAACGTCGCATGAACGCCGGATTTCAGGACCGCAGTCCATAGCACCGCGCCGACCAGGATATAGATACCGGTACGCCGGACACCGAGAAAATTGAGCGCGGCCAGCACGGCAATCGCCCCTGCCGCCAGGCCCAGCGATAATATGGAAAGGTCGCTGGTATAAAACAGGGCGATGATGATAATGGCGCCCAGGTCGTCGATAATCGCCAGCGCCATCAGGAAGATTTTCAACGCCGGCGGCACACGGTTGCCCAGCAGCGCCAGTACCCCTAAAGCAAAGGCAATATCGGTCGCCGCCGGAATCGCCCACCCCTCACGGGTAATCGGATCCTGAGCATTAAACGCCAGGTAGATCAGCGCCGGGACAATCATCCCACCTAAGGCAGCTATGACCGGGAAAACGGCCTGACGACGGCTGGCCAGCGCCCCCTGAATCATTTCACGTTTCACTTCCAGGCCAATCAGCAAGAAAAAGACTGCCATCAGCGCATCGTTAATCCACAGCAGCATATTCTTATTGATTTCTAGTGCACCAACACGCAGTTGAACGGGGGTTTCCAGAAAGGAATGGTAAAGACCGCTGGTCACGCCAGTATTAGCCAGCAGCATAGCCAGCGCAGCCGCGACAATGAGGATAATGCCCCCGGAAGCATCGCTACTGAAAAAACGCTGCAGATGTTTCACTTTGACTCTCTCTATAAGGCTAATTCATCGATGAAACTATTCTAGTCGCCATAACTCTTCGAAAAAATAAGATTATTATTGTGTTATAGCTCGATTTTTACGATATAAAGCAGGCAGCAAAACTCAATACTGAGCGGAAGGATTCAGCCCTTATTAACAGATAGCGGGCTGGAAACAAAAAAGCCACTTTAACAATAAAGTGGCTTTTCAGAGTCGCAGAAGATTAGCGCGTCAGGTCGTCGAAAAATTTCTTCACGCCATCAAAGAAACTTTTAGAGCGTGGGCTGTTTTTCTCACCCGTTGGGCCGCCAAAACTTTCCTGGAGATCCTTCAGCAGCTGTTTCTGTTTTTCATTCAGTCCTACCGGCGTTTCAACCACCACGCGGCACAGCAGATCCCCCTGCGCGCCACCGCGTACGGACTTCACTCCTTTGCCGCGCATGCGGAATAGTTTGCCGGTCTGCGTTTCGCCAGGCACTTTCAGATTGACGCGGCCATCCAGCGTCGGGACTTCAATCTCGCCGCCGAGGGCTGCCATGGTAAAGTTGATCGGCACTTCGCAGTACAGGTTATTGCCTTCACGCTCAAAGATAGCGTGCTGTTTAACCTGAACCTGAACGTACAGATCGCCCGCCGGAGCACCGTGCTCGCCCGCCTCGCCTTCGCCTGACAGACGAATACGATCGCCGGTATCAACTCCAGCCGGGATTTTGACCGACAGGGTTTTGGTCTTCTCGACGCGACCGTGACCGTGGCATTTGTTGCATGGGTCTTTAATCAGCGTACCGCGTCCCTGGCAATGTGGACAGGTTTGCTGAACGGCGAAGAAGCCCTGGCGCATCTGCACCTGACCCGCACCGTGACAGGTTGGACAGGTTTGCGGTTTGCTACCGGCTTTCGCGCCGCTGCCGTGGCAGACATCACACTCTTCCAGCGTCGGGATGCGAATCTCTTTCGTCACGCCGCGAACGGCTTCTTCCAGCGTCAGGTCCATGTTGTAGCGCAGGTCAGCGCCGCGTGACGCGCGCTGACGGCCACGACCGCCGCCGAAGATATCCCCGAACACGTCGCCAAAGATATCGCTGAAATCAGCACCGCCGCCAAAACCGCCACCACCACCGCCCATACCACCTTGTTCAAAGGCGGCGTGACCGTACTGATCGTAGGCCGCACGCTTCTGGTCATCAGTCAGGATTTCATACGCTTCTTTAATTTCTTTAAACTTCGCTTCGGCTTCTTTATCACCCTGGTTACGGTCCGGATGGTATTTCATCGCCAGGCGCTTGTAAGCCTTTTTGATTTCACGCTCTTCCGCTGTTTTGGAAACGCCCAAAATCTCGTAATAATCTTGCTTTGCCATTGGTGTTTTTCAGCCCCTTAACATGCGTGCACGGGCGGAGAGGAAACCTCTTCGCCCGTGCCAGTGTTTTACCCGTTCAAAGGGCGATTATTTTTTGTCTTTCACTTCTTCAAACTCAGCGTCAACGACATCGTCGTCTTTCGCGTTGCTTTCGGAAGCTTCAGCACCGCCAGCCTGCTGCTGAGCGTGTTGCTGCTGAGCAATTTCCATCAGCTTCTGGGAAGCCTGCGCCAGCGCCTGCATTTTCGCTTCGATGTCCGCTTTATCTTCACCTTTCAGCGAAGTTTCCAGCGCGGTCAGCGCAGACTCGATAGCAGTTTTGTCGTCAGCCGGCAGTTTGTCGCCGGCTTCTTCAACCTGCTTACGCGTGCTGTGCAGCAGATGATCGCCCTGGTTGCGGGTCTGCACCAGCTCTTCGAACTTACGGTCAGATTCAGCGTTCGCTTCCGCATCACGGACCATTTTGGCGATTTCTTCTTCGTTCAGACCGGAAGACGCTTTAATGGTGATTTTCTGCTCTTTACCGCTGTTTTTATCTTTCGCGGACACGTGCAGGATACCATCAGCATCGATGTCGAAAGTAACTTCGATCTGCGGCATACCGCGCGGTGCCGGGTTAATTCCATCCAGGTTGAACTGACCCAGTGATTTGTTATCGGAGGCACGTTTACGTTCCCCCTGAATCACGTGGATGGTTACTGCAGACTGGTTGTCTTCTGCAGTAGAGAACACCTGGCTGTGCTTGGTCGGGATAGTGGTGTTTTTGTTGATCAGCGTCGTCATCACGCCGCCCATGGTTTCGATACCCAGCGACAGCGGGGTTACGTCCAGCAGCAGAACGTCTTTAACTTCACCAGTCAGTACACCCCCCTGAACCGCAGCACCGATCGCCACAGCTTCATCCGGGTTAACATCTTTACGCGGCTCTTTACCAAAGAACTCAGCCACTTTCTTCTGCACCATTGGCATACGAGTCTGACCACCGACCAGGATAACGTCCTGGATGTCAGACACGGACAGGCCAGCGTCCTGCAGCGCAACTTTCAGCGGCTCGATAGAACGGTTCACCAGATCTTCAACCAGGCTTTCCAGTTTCGCACGAGTCACTTTGATGTTCATGTGTTTCGGACCGGTAGCATCTGCAGTGATGTACGGCAGGTTCACATCGGTCTGCTGAGCGGAAGAAAGCTCAATTTTCGCTTTTTCAGCCGCTTCTTTCAGGCGCTGCATAGCCAGCGGATCGTTACGCAGATCAATGCCCTGATCTTTCTTAAACTCATCAACGAGGTAGTTGATCATACGGCTATCGAAGTCTTCACCACCCAGGTGAGTATCACCATTGGTTGCCAGAACTTCGAAAGTTTTTTCGCCGTCAACTTCGTCGATTTCAATAATAGAGATATCGAAGGTACCACCACCAAGGTCGTAAACCGCGATAGTGCGGTTGCCAACTTCTTTATCCAGACCGTAAGCCAGCGCAGCGGCGGTCGGTTCGTTGATGATACGTTTGACTTCCAGACCTGCGATACGACCGGCATCTTTAGTTGCCTGACGCTGCGCATCGTTGAAGTATGCAGGTACGGTAATAACCGCTTCAGTTACCGGCTCACCCAGGTAATCTTCAGCTGTTTTCTTCATTTTCTTCAGCACTTCAGCAGAAATCTGCGGCGGTGCCATTTTCTGACCTTTCACATCAAGCCATGCGTCGCCGTTGTCAGCGCTGATGATTTTGTATGGCATGATGGATACGTCACGCTGAACTTCTTCGTCCTGGAAGCGGCGACCAATCAGGCGTTTAATCGCAAACAGGGTGTTTTGCGGGTTTGTCACTGCCTGACGTTTAGCCGGCTGACCAACCAGAGTTTCACCATCCTGGGTATAAGCAATGATAGAAGGCGTGGTGCGATCGCCTTCGGCGTTCTCCAGCACACGTGCGGTAGTGCCATCCATAATCGCTACACAAGAGTTGGTAGTACCCAGGTCGATACCAATAATTTTACCCATCTAAACGTCTCCACTAAAAATTCGATCAACATGTGGTTGTAAACCTGTAATAAGGGCGAAACCTATGGTTTCAACTGCCCAGACATCATTTTTTTTCAGGTTCATTCACTGCGGTTGACTACAAGATGGGGTCGTCCACCGCTTCCTCAAGGGGGCAAGCAAAAAAAATTTTTCACTTTCTTGCCGGATAAAAGGAGAAATAAAGAAGGCCGACTGAATAAACAGGTAAAAAAGCGGCTTTTATCGATAACACGCATCCTGTCTGGCGTTCCCGTCCTGGTTTACCGGTAGCGAACGCTCGCCATTTATCGCGCCAGCGTAAATTGGCGAAAAATACCCCGCCAGATCATAGACAGTTTCCCTGCGCCTCATTATGATGCCGCGCCCCGTCACCGAGTCGCGGGGTAATGCTTCCCTTTCTAATCATTATTCTGAGGAATTATGGGCAACACTAAGTTGGCTAATCCGGCACCGCTGGGCCTTATGGGCTTCGGCATGACCACTATTCTGCTTAACCTGGCAAATAGCGGCCTGTTCGCGTTTGATGTAGCTATCCTGGCGATGGGCATTTTTTACGGCGGTATTGCACAGATTTTCGCAGGCCTGCTGGAATTTAAAAAAGGTAATACTTTTGGTTTAACCGCTTTTACGTCCTACGGTGCCTTCTGGCTGACGTTGGTCGCTATTCTTCTCATGCCGAAAATGGGCCTGGCAGAAAAACCTGATGCACACTTCCTGGGGATGTATCTCGGTCTGTGGGGAGTCTTCACGTTGTTTATGTTCTTCGGCACCCTGAAAGCCGCACGAATGTTGCAATTCGTTTTCCTCAGTCTGACCGTCCTGTTTGCGCTGCTGGCAATCGGCCACCTCGCAGATAACGAAGGTCTCGTAAAAATCGCCGGCTGGATTGGTTTAGTCTGCGGCGGCAGCGCCATTTATCTGGCGATGGGTGAAGTCCTGAACGAGCAGTTTGGGCGCACCGTACTGCCGATCGGCGCACCTCATTGATAAAGAATACCCTCGTCCTGACGGGCGAGGGTATTGCTCGCTGAGCGTTAAGGCAGGCGCTGCAATTCCCCGCCTGCGGCAGCCACCTCGCGGTTCATCCCCTGGCGTAGCCAGATCCCTAATCCCAGTCCCATCAGTGAAAGCGCCAGCACGTACCACGCAGGTGCCATCGGCGAAACCCCCATGAGCATGGTCACCGCAATCGGCGTCAGGCCGCCAAAAATGGCGTAAGAGACGTTGTACGAGAAGGAGATTCCGGTAAAGCGAACTTCTGCCGGGAAAGCGCGCACCATTACGTAAGGCACTGCGCCCACAACCCCGACGCACAATCCCACCGTGCCATATAGCAGGAACAGCTGCTCGGAACTGCTGCCGGAAAGGTGATAGAACGCCCAGCTGGAGACTGCCAGTAGCACACTGCCAACGATGAAGGTGAGGCTGGCGCCAAAACGATCTGCCGCCAGCCCGGCCAACAGACAGCCGATGCACAGCATAATGGTGGCAATACTGTTGGCCTGCAGGGTCGTTGCCGGGGCAAAACCGTAGTGCTTTTGTAGCCAGACCGGTGACATCAGGATCACCACCACTATGCCGGCGGATAACAGCCAGGTCAGCAGCATGGAAACCGCCACCGCTTTCTGGTGTTTCAGCACCACCGATTTGACCGGTAGCTCCTGCGCTAAAGCTTTACGCTGCTGCATTTCGAGAAATATCGGTGTCTCCTGCAGCCAACGACGCAAATACATGGCCACCAGGCCAAATACGCCGCCTAACAGGAAGCCAATACGCCAGCCGCCGTCGTGGATCCCCTGCGGCGTCATGCTGGTATTAATCAGCGTCGCAACCACCGAGCCCAGCAAAATACCAACCGTCAGGCCGGCAGTGAGGGTGCCACAAGCGATACCAATGCGCCTTTGCGGCACATGTTCGGCAACAAAAACCCAGGCGCCGGGAACTTCCCCTCCGATAGCCGCCCCCTGCAGAATGCGCATCAGCAGCAGCAGCAGCGGCGCCACAAGGCCTATCGACGCATAGGTCGGCAGCAGGCCAATCGCCAGCGTCGGCAATGCCATCAGCAGAATGCTCAGGGTGAACATCCTCTTGCGTCCGACCAGATCGCCGAAATGGGCCATGATAATGCCGCCCAGTGGGCGCGCCAGGTAGCCCGCGGCAAAGATGCCGAAGGTTTGCACCTGACGCAGCCATTCCGGGATATCCACCGGGAAGAACAGTTCGCCAATGACGGCGGCAAAGAAGACAAAGATAATGAAGTCATAAAACTCCAGCGCGCCGCCAAGGGCGGCCAGCGTCAGCGTTTTATAATCTTGTCGATTCAGAGGTCGGGTATGTTGTGACATAACGAGCGATTCATCCAGAGGTGTATAGGTGTCATTACGAAACGTGTAAAGTAAAAAACACTATATCGTAAATAAAATAGCACACCACCAGCAATTCAGGTTATGTCAGGAAAGCATCAAATTCAGGATAAAGTTTCGCGCCTCGCACTTTTTGGACGAAAAGCCGCTACAACTTGGGCGTCTGTCTCCACATACGGCCCCTCCAGCAACTGTACACAATAAGGTACACTTGCGAAGATGCCGTGCACCAGAACCCTGCCATCAGCATCTTTAACGCCTTCAAGGGTTTCCTGAATGGCTTTCGGCTGGCCCGGAAGATTCAAAATCAGCGCCTGCTTGCGGATAACGCCAACCTGACGAGAAAGGATAGCCGTCGGAACGAAGTGTAGGCTAACCTGGCGCATTTGCTCGCCAAAACCCGGCATAACGCGGTCGGCGATGGCGAGGGTTGCCTCCGGCGTCACGTCGCGTCGGGCAGGACCGGTCCCGCCGGTAGTTAACACCAGATGGCAGGCCATCTCGTCCACCAGCTCACACAGCGTTTGTTCGATAATCACCTGTTCGTCAGGGATCAGGCGGGTCTCGATCTCAAAGGGGGTCGTCAGCGCACGCGCCAGCCACTCTTCCAGTGCCGGGATGCCCTTATCCTGATAAACGCCACTGGAGGCGCGATCGGAGATAGAAACTAAGCCGATTCGTAAGGTATTCATCGTTATTCCGTTCAAACAGTAGAATTAGACGGGATGATACACGCTGGAAGGCAATACAGACAGGGTCCAGGAGAAGTAGCGTGACCGGGAACCCGACCACGCCCAAATGATTACAGCAGGTCGCCGATCATTTTTTCCAGTTTTTCCTGGTCGATCGCAAACTTACGGATACCTTCCGCCAGTTTGTCTACCGCCATCGGATCCTGGTTGTGCTGCCACAGGAACTGAGCTTCGGTGATGCGTTCCGGACGCGCTTTCACTTCACCGCTGAACGCCAGTTTACGTTCGATAGCCCCTTCGCTTTCCGCCAGCTCTTTCAGCAGAGTCGGAGCGATAGTCAGGCGGTCGCAGCCTGCCAGTTCAAGGATTTCGCCAACATTACGGAAGCTTGCGCCCATCACGACAGTTTCGTAGCCGTGCTGCTTGTAGTATTCGTAGATCTCACTCACGGAAACGACGCCCGGATCTTCAGCCGGCGCGTACTCTTTCTTATCGGTGTTCGCTTTGTACCAGTCGAGAATACGGCCAACGAACGGAGAGATCAGGAATACACCCGCTTCAGCACAAGCGCGAGCCTGGGCGAAAGAGAACAACAGAGTCAGGTTACAGTTGATGCCTTCTTTTTCCAACTGCTCGGCGGCGCAAATCCCCTGCCAGGTAGAAGCCAGTTTAATCAGAATGCGATCGTTACCGATGCCTGCATCGTTATACAGTTTGATGATGCGCTTCGCTTTCGCGATAGATGCCTGAGTATCATAGGAGAGGCGCGCATCAACTTCGGTCGAAATGCGGCCAGGAATCAGCTTAAGAATTTCGAGGCCAATGTTCACCGCCAGCTTATCGGAAGCATCGATAATCTGCTGAGCGCGATCGCCGCTCTGGCCGCGAGCCCACTCGACAGCGTCATCAATTAGCTTACGATACTCAGGAATCTGAGCCGCGCCGAGAATCAAAGAAGGGTTAGTCGTGGCATCCTGAGGCTGATACAGCTTCATTGCCGCAATATCTCCGGTATCAGCTACGACAGTGGTGTACTGACGCAGAGAAGTCAATTTATCCGTCATGATAGTGTTTTCTCTTAAACAACAGTTAAGGGGATGTAACCGGTCTTCCAAGATGATAACACGCTGCATGTTCAGCGCAACTGTGGACCATACAAGACAGTAGAGTGTGATAAACTGGATGAATTAATTCGCTGAATGCTAAGGGATTGTCACTGAATTGGTAACGCTTACACTCGCGTTCCGGCATAGACAAGAGGACCGTTAATGCCTGATTTTTTCTCTTTTATCAATGAAATACTCTGGGGCTCTGTAATGATTTATCTGTTACTGGGCGCCGGCATCTGGTTTACCTGGCGAACAAAATTTATTCAGTTTCGTTATGTTCGCCAGTTTGGGAAAAGTCTAAAAAAAAGTCTCCAGCCCCAGCCCGGCGGGTTAACCTCTTTCCAGGCCCTGTGCACCAGTCTCGCAGCGCGCGTGGGTAGCGGCAATCTGGCTGGCGTCGCGCTGGCTATCTCCGCCGGCGGGCCTGGCGCCGTCTTCTGGATGTGGATTTCTGCGCTGCTCGGCATGGCCAGCAGCTTTGCCGAATGTTCTCTTGCCCAACTCTACAAAGAACGCGATGCCCACGGGCAATTCCGCGGAGGACCGGCCTGGTATATGTCCCGGGGT
Organism: Raoultella sp.; assembly: GCF_039594335.1. Classification (NCBI taxonomy): domain Bacteria; kingdom Pseudomonadati; phylum Pseudomonadota; class Gammaproteobacteria; order Enterobacterales; family Enterobacteriaceae; genus Klebsiella; species Raoultella sp. Next base: position 10,815 of record NZ_JBCNNS010000077.1, on the reverse strand, counting down.
CTGGGAATGCGCTGGATGGGCATCGTATTTTCTATCCTGCTCCTGCTGGCCTACGGGGTGATTTTCAACACCGTCCAGGCCAATTCCATCGCGCATGCGATGACCTATGCCTTTCACCTTCCCGCTATTGTTACCGGCTGCGCGCTGGCGCTGGTGATCCTGCTGGTTATCGTACGGGGTTTGCGCAGCGTGGCGAAGTTAATGCAGTGGATTGTCCCGCTGATGGCTCTGCTTTGGGTGACCACCAGCCTGCTGATTGGCCTCTGGCACATTACGGCGCTGCCAGCCATTTTCGAGGCCATTTTCCGCAGTGCGTTCGGCTGGCAGGAAGCGGCCGCCGGCGCGGTGGGCTATACCATCAGCCAGGCGATCACCAGCGGTTTTCAGCGCGGTATGTTCTCGAACGAAGCGGGGATGGGGTCAACCCCTAATGCCGCGGCGGCAGCGGCTTCCTGGCCCCCGCATCCGGCGGCACAGGGGATCGTGCAAATGATTGGCGTCCTCATTGATACCATAGTCATCTGCACCGCCAGCGCCGTCATTATCATGCTGGCACCGCAAGGCGACGCGGAAGATGCCGTGAATGGCATCCAGAGTATCCAGCATGCCATGACCTCCCTGGTCGGCAGCTGGGGGGCGGGATTCGTGGCGATCATCGTGCTGCTCTTCGCCTTTAGCTCTATCGTCGCAAACTACATCTATGCTGAAAATAACCTGATATTTCTGCGTATTGATCGCCCTCGGCATATCTGGGCGCTGCGGATCCTCACCCTGGTTATGGTCATCGTCGGCACGCTGATCGGTTTGCCGGTTGTCTGGCAACTGGCGGATACCATCATGGCGCTGATGGCCATCACTAACCTGACCGCCATTTTACTGCTGTCGCCTACGGTGCGGATCCTGGCAAGCGATTATCTCAACCAGCGGCGGCTGGGCGTGCGGCCGACGTTTGACGCCACGCGCTACCCGGAAATTAACCAGCAGCTGGCGCCTGGTGCCTGGGATGAACTGCCGCGTGAATAACAGGGCAATCGCAGCCATCGATCCCACCGCGGCCTTTTTTTGTTAAAGTCACGGAAAATCCCCTGCAAGGACCAGATATGCTGATTCTTATTTCACCTGCAAAAACACTCGACTACCAAAGTCCGCTGGCCACAACACGCTACACTGAGCCTGAACTGCTAGAATACTCCCAGGAGCTGATCGGCGTCGCACGTCAGCTCACGGCGACGCAGATCGGCAAACTGATGAGCATCAGCGATAAGCTGGCAGACCTGAACGCCACCCGTTTTAATGACTGGCACCCGGAGTTCACGCCGCAAAATGCGCGCCAGGCCATTCTGGCGTTTAAAGGTGACGTTTATACCGGCCTGCAGGCGGAAACCCTCAGCGAAGAGGACTTCGATTTTGCCCAGCAGCATTTGCGTATGCTTTCCGGCCTCTACGGCGTGCTGCGACCGCTGGATCTGATGCAGCCCTATCGTCTGGAAATGGGAATTAAACTGGAAAATACCAGGGGAAAAGATCTCTACCAGTTCTGGGGCGAAGTGATTACCGATAAACTGAATCAGGCGCTGAAGGCTCAGGGAGACGATATCGTTATTAACCTGGCTTCTGATGAATACTTCCGGTCGGTGAAGACAAAGCAGTTGCAGGGTAAAATCATTAAACCCATCTTCCTCGATGAGAAAAACGGCCAGTTTAAAGTGATCAGTTTCTATGCCAAAAAAGCGCGCGGGTTAATGAGCCGCTATATCATTGAAAACCGTTTAACCCAGCCTGAGCAGCTAACCCGTTTCAACAGCGAAGGCTATTTCTTTGACGCCGAAGCCTCCGGCAAGAAAGATGAGATGGTCTTTAAACGCCACGAACGCTAACCCCCTTCCCGGCCGCCCTCGCGGCGACCGGGATGTCAGAGTTACTGATGGTGCCAGTCGCGATCCGGGCCGCGGCCACGATCGTGGTCATCATGGTGATCAAAGCGATGCTCATCATGCACGCGCCAGTGGTTATCGCGCCAGTCATAATGACGCCCCCACCATTCGTGGTCGCGCCAGCGGCCGCCATCCCAGTAATTACCGTGATTGTCGCGATCGCCAATTTGCAGTTTGAATGCCGGCACCAGCGTGATCTCCGATGCGTGAACCACAGCAGGAGCCACCAGCGACATCGAAAGCACAAGGATCACAGACTTCAGCGTTGACATAGGTTTCCCCTTCATTAACAGTCCCCGCATGGGGGCGATAATCAAAGATTACCCCTGAGTGACACTGTGGGTTATTCTCCGCAATCCTAATCTCTGATGTCCGGCATTTATTGGTAATTCATCCATTTTTCCTGCCTTTTTTCTGCATAATTCCTCCTTCTTCACCAATAAAAAAGCCGGGCGTAGAGGCCCGGCCTGAGAACATCATGCAGCGGTAAAAGACCGTTACGCTTTGCTCATCATCAAGTGGCGTAACGCGGCGAAATCAGCCGGCAGATTATGCGACAGCAGCGGCAGGTCGGCACGATCGGCCAGCTCTTTTGGCAGCGGCAGTGTCTCCTGGAGGATCTCTTCTACGCTCTCCTTAAACTTCGCTGGATGCGCGGTACCGAGGAACAGACCGTATTCACCCGGCTGCAGTTGGTCGCGCAGCGCGCGCCAGGCGATGGCCGCATGCGGCTCTGAGGTGTAACCAATGGCTTTCAGCTCACGCATCGCTTGTCTGGTAGTCTCATCGTCGACGGCCGCATAGCCCAGTTCGTTCAGACGCCAGACTTTGCGACGGAACAACTCTTCCACGCGCGGCCAGTTGTTCGGCTGGCTGACGTCCATCGCGTTAGACAGCGTCGCCTGAGTCGCTTTCGGTGCCCAGTTACCGTCCTGCAGGAAGCGCGGCACGGTGTCATTGGCGTTGGTGGCGGCGATAAAGCGCTTAATCGGCAGGCCTAAAGACTTCGCCAACAGACCGGCGGTCAGATCGCCAAAGTTACCGCTCGGCACGGAAATAACCAGCTGGTTGCGGGCTTCCTGTGGCAGTTGTGCAACCGCCTCGAAGTAGTAGCAAATCTGCGCCAACAGACGGCTGATATTGATAGAGTTCGCGGAATTCAGACCCAGAGCGACCTTCAGCTCTTCATCGTCAAACGCCTGTTTCACCAGCGCCTGGCAAGCATCGAAGTCGCCATCAATCGCCACAGTTTCAATGTTGCCGCCCAGGGTGCAGAACAGTTTTTCCTGTAGCGGGCTGATCTTGCCGCGCGGATACAGAATAACGACTTTGACATTCGGCAGGCCGTAAAACGCATGCGCGACTGCCGCACCGGTATCACCGGAGGTGGCGGTCAGAATCGTCACCGGTTTGTCGCCAGCAATGTGGGTCAGCATCTGCGCCATAAAGCGGCCACCGAAATCCTTAAACGCCAGCGTCGGGCCGTGGAACAGCTCCAGACAGCCGATATCATCCTGCACCTTGCTGACCGGAGCCGGGAAGGTGAAAGCGGCGGCGATACGCTCTTTGAGGATCGCCTGCGGGATCTCGTCGCCAATAAAGGCCGACAGAATTCTGGCGCTGCGGGAGGCCAAATCCATCTCCAGCATGTCGTCAATTTCAGTCAGACTAAATTCCGGCAGATCGTGCGGAAAGAACAGCCCTTGTTGCTTGCCAAGCCCCTGCGTAACGGCCTGCGCAAAGCTGACCTGTTCGTTATGATCTTTTAAATTATAGAGTTTCATTGGTTATCCCACTACTCGTGCGCCCGCCGTATCCAGCCGGCAAATATGAACGAAGCCTTCCTGATTCTGCAGATAATGCGTGCCCAGCCAGTCCGCGACGCGCTGCGCGGTTTCCGGCTTATCGCAAAGCGCAAACAGCGTCGGGCCAGAGCCGGAGATGCCGCACGCCTGCGCACCGATCTCCATCGTCGCCTGACGCGCTTCACTGAAGCCCGGCAGCAGTTTGGTGCGATACGGTTCGGCAATCACATCTTTCATCAATTTCGCTGCCAGCTGCGGCTGGCGGGTGTAGCAGGCATGAATAAAGCCCGCCAGGTGACGACCGTGAGCAATACAGTCCTGGCGGCGATACTGCGCCGGGAGGATGGCACGCGCTTCCGCCGTCGAAACTTTAATTCCCGGATAAGCCAGAACCCATAGCCATTCGTCAAAACCCGGGACCTGCTGGCTGATAATGCCATTCTCTTCAATCATCAGTTGCATGCCGCCCAGGTAACAAGGCGCGACGTTGTCATAGTGGATACTGCCGGAAATACGCCCTTCCATCTCTCCCATCAGCGCCAGCATACGCGTCTCATTCAGCGGTTTACCGCAAAATTCATTCATCGCCACCAGCGCGGCGACGACAGAGCAGGCGCTGGAGCCAAGACCAGAGCCAATCGGCATGTTTTTTTCCAGCACCATCGACACCGGAACTTTTTTGCCGATCTCCTGGCAGAAACGCTCCCAGCACTGGTAAACAATGTTTTCCTGCGGCGCGGAGGGCAGCTTACTGGCAAAGCGGCCAACGTTTTGCAGGCTGAAGCTGTCTGCAGCCTCGACCGAAACGTTGTCCCCTAGTAGCGTGCCATCAACCGGCGTCACCGCCGCGCCCAGCACATCAAACCCGACGCTCATATTGGCACTGGAAGCCGGGGCATATACTTTGACCATCTTAAACTCCTAACTTCCATGACAGGGTACGCAACAGGTCAGCAAACACACCGGCCGCCGTAACGTCGTTACCTGCACCATAGCCGCGCAGCACCAGCGGCAGCGGCTGATAATAATGGCTGTAAAAGGCCAGGGCGTTTTCGCCATTTTTCACTTTGAACAGCGGATCGTTACCGTCAACAGCGGCAATTTTCACGCGACAGGTCCCATCCTCTTCGATGTTACCGACGTAACGCAAGACTTTACCTTCATCACGCGCCTGAGCAACCCGGGAAGCAAACTCGTCATCCAGCGAAGACAAGCGCGCCATAAAGCTCTCCACGTCGCCGCTGGCATCAAATTGTGCAGGCAATACCGGTTCGACGACAATGTTGGACAGCTCAAGCTCACGGCCGGTTTCGCGGGCCAGAATCAGCAGTTTACGCGCAACATCAACGCCTGAAAGATCGTCTCGCGGATCCGGTTCGGTATACCCCATCTCACGCGCCAGCGCTGTTGCTGCGGAGAGATTCATTCCCTCATCCAGCTTACCGAAAATAAACGACAGAGAGCCAGAAAGAATACCGGAGAAGTGCAGCAGCTCATCGCCAGCATTCAGCAGGTTTTGCAGGTTTTCAATCACCGGCAGACCGGCGCCAACGTTCGTGTCGTAGAGGAATTTACGTCGCGAACTGCTGGCGGCATGGCGCAGCTGATGGTAGTAATCCAGCGAGGAGGTATTGGCCTTTTTGTTTGGCGTTACCACGTGGAAACCTTCGCGCAGGAAATCGGCGTACTGATCGGCGACCGCCTGACTGGAGGTACAGTCGACGATAACCGGGTTCAGCAGATGGTACTCTTTGACCAGGCGAATCAGGCGACCCAGGTTCAGCGACTCTTTCGCTTCGGCCAGCTCCGCGCGCCAGTTCTCGAGATTCAGCCCGTGCACGTTAGTCAGCAGGGCCTGTGAATTAGCCACGCCGCAGACGCGCAGGTCGATATGTTTGTTCTTCAGCCAGCCCTGCTGACGCTTGATCTGTTCAATCAGCGCGCCGCCGACGCCGCCGACGCCGATGACAAAGACTTCAATCACCTGGTCGGTATTGAACAGCATCTGGTGGGTCACGCGCACCCCGGTGGTCGCATCATCATTGCTGACCACCACGGAAATAGAACGCTCGGAAGAGCCCTGGGCAATCGCCACGATATTGATATTAGCGCGAGCCAACGCAGCGAAGAACTTCGCCGAGATCCCACGCAGCGTGCGCATACCGTCGCCCACTACGGAGATGATCGCCAGACGATCCATGATCGACAGCGGCTCCAGTTGGCCCTCTTTCAACTCCAGGTAGAACTCTTCTTCCATCACCCGTTTTGCGCGCGCGCAGTCGCTCTGCGGTACGCAGAAGCTGATGCTGTATTCAGAAGAGGACTGGGTGATCAGCACAACTGAAATTCCGGCGCGGGACATAGTGGCAAACACGCGAGCGGCCATGCCGACCATGCCTTTCATCCCCGGACCAGAGACGTTAAACATCGCCATATTATTGAGGTTAGAAATACCTTTGACCGGCAGGCCGTCTTCATCACGGCTGGCGCCGATCAGCGTACCTGGCGCCTGCGGATTACCCGTATTCTTGATCAGGCAGGGAATCTGGAACTGAGCGATAGGAGCAATGGTGCGCGGATGCAAAACTTTAGCCCCGAAATAGGACAGTTCCATCGCTTCCTGATATGACATCGACTTCAGCAGACGCGCATCGGGAACTTGACGCGGGTCGCAGGTATACACCCCATCGACGTCGGTCCAGATTTCACAACAGTCGGCGCGCAGACAGGCGGCCAACACGGCAGCAGAGTAGTCTGAGCCATTGCGCCCCAGCACCACCAGCTCCCCTTTTTCGTTACCGGCGGTAAACCCGGCCATCAACACCATATGGTCGGCCGGAATATGGCTGGCGGTAATGCGGCGGGTCGATTCAGTGATATCAACAGTGGATTCGAGGTAATGGCCAACGGCCAGCAATTTTTCGACGGGGTTAATCACGCTAACTTTGTGGCCGCGAGCTTCCAGCAGGCCCGCCATCACGGCGATAGACAGCTTCTCGCCGCGACAAATCAGCGCGGCGTTGACGCTATCGGGGCACTGACCAAGCAGGCTGATACCGTGCAGCACGTGTTTAATCTGGGCAAACTCTTGCGCGACAAAGGCTTTCAACTGTGCCAGCGGGAACCCTGGTTGTGCGTCGGCGAGGCCCTGCAGCAGCTCAGCAAAAATGCGTTCAGCGTCGGAGATATTGGTGAGCGCGTCCTGGCCGCCGATGGTTTTTTCAATCATCGCGACCAGATGGTTGGTAATTTTCGCCGGGGCAGACAGGACCGTTGCTACCTGCCCCTGCCTGGCATTGCTCTCCAGAATATCGGCAACCCGCAGAAAACGTTCTGCATTTGCCACTGATGTACCGCCGAACTTCAACACGCGCATGGTTGTTACCCCTAGATTTTTTGTCGAAAAAAAAGCCCGCACTGTTCAGGTGCGGGCTTTTTTCTGTGTTTCCTGTACGCGTCAGCCCGCACCGTTACCTGTGGTAATGGTGATGGTGATAATGGTTGTCATCATGCTGATGCGTTTCATGGATGTTGTGTACTCTGTAATTTTTATCTGTCTGTGTCCTGTGCCTATATTGGTTAAAGTATCTGCCGGTTTAAGTCAACGAATTTTTACATTTCTCCCGCTTCGCCGCATCGGGTCAATACGCCACAATGACCTGGCAATTCACCTGAATTTTCAAGACACAGCGCTTGATTCTGGCATATACAACCATACTTAAAACTTATAACAGAACTTTAATCTGACAGGTTTTTTTCAATATCGTGCAGCAATCGGTGCAACATTGCCGTGTCTCGCTGCTCTAAAAGCCCAATTCGCTGCTGGAGCCAGTCGGTCAGTTTAACATCGTCAGACACACCGAGTCGGGTCAATAAATCGAGCGTCCGCAGACGCAATGCCTGCAGCTGATTTTCATCGACGCAGGCAGAAACTGCCGATGCTTGCTGAACCAAAGCGCTCAATTGATAGCAATAGACCATCACCGACTGCCCTAAGTTAAGAGAAGGGTAGTCGGCCACCATCGGCACACCTGTCAGCACATCGGCAAGAGCCAGCTCCTCGTTAGTGAGCCCGGAATCTTCCCGTCCGAATACCAGCGCCGCGTGGTGCATCCACTCGGCTTTCTCCGCCATCAGCGGCAGCAGCTGCTGCGGCGTGGCGTAGTAATGAAAACGCGCCCGGCTGCGGGCCGTTGTCGCGACGGTAAAGTCGACGTCATGTAGCGCCTGTTCCAGCGTTGGGTAAGTGCGTATGTTATCGAGAATATCTCCTGAACCATGCGCAACCCAACGCGCCGCAGGCTGGAGATGGGCCTCGCTGTCAACAATCCGCAGGTCGTGAAAACCCATCGTTTTCATCGCGCGTGCCGCCGCGCCGACGTTTTCTGCCCTGGCCGGGGAGACTAATACAATCGATACATGCATGGTGGCTCTCTTCGACTCTTCTTTCACGCGGCGAAAATGAAAACCATCCCCATTTTACGCGGCGAAAATTTACAAATTTGCAACAAAAGTCACTAAAATTGCGCGTTATTACCCATAAAAAAGCTTAAACTGTTTCCACGCCCCACGGGACGGAGTATGTTAACAAAACGCATTTATCCATATGTTTGCCAATGATATTTATTGCAACCGCGCTGAACGCTCATTGGATTCATCATATTTATCAATTTACCAGCGCAACCGTTTGAGCTGTGTAAGATTTGTGGCTATAAATAGCATTTCAATACAATGATTTCACAAGACTGTTAACGTGCTACAATTGAATTTGATATATGTCAACGAAGCGTAGTTTTATAGGGTGTTGAGCCTCTCTTAGCCTGTTATATTGCTGTTAAAATGGTTAGGATGACAGCCGTTTTTGACACCGTCGGGTCCATAGGGAAAGTACCCACGACCAAGCTAATGATGTTGTTGACGTTGATGGAAAGTGCATCAAGAACGCAATTACGTACTTTAGTCATGTTACGCCGGACATGTTAATTTGCGACATGTACCAGGCAGGTCAGGGACTTTGGTACTTCCTGTTTCGATTTAGTTGGCAATTTAGGTAGCAAACATGCAGACCCCGCACATTCTTATCGTTGAAGACGAGTTGGTAACACGCAACACGTTAAAAAGTATTTTCGAAGCAGAAGGTTATGATGTGTTCGAAGCGACCGATGGCGCGGAAATGCATCAGATCCTGTCTGAAAATGATATCAACCTGGTGATCATGGATATCAACCTGCCAGGTAAAAATGGTCTTCTGTTAGCGCGTGAACTGCGTGAACAGGCTGACGTCGCGCTGATGTTCCTTACCGGCCGCGATAACGAAGTTGATAAGATTCTGGGCCTCGAAATCGGCGCTGATGACTATATCACTAAACCGTTCAACCCTCGTGAACTGACCATTCGCGCACGCAACCTCCTCTCCCGTACCATGAATCTGGGTACCGTGAGCGAAGAGCGTCGCAGCGTAGAAAGCTACAAGTTCAACGGCTGGGAACTGGATATCAATAGCCGTTCGCTGGTCAGCCCAAATGGTGAGCAGTACAAGCTGCCGCGCAGTGAATTCCGTGCGATGCTGCACTTCTGCGAGAACCCGGGCAAGATCCAGTCACGTGCTGAACTGCTGAAGAAAATGACCGGTCGTGAGCTTAAGCCGCACGACCGTACCGTTGACGTGACCATCCGTCGCATTCGTAAGCATTTCGAGTCTACTCCGGATACTCCGGAAATCATCGCCACGATTCACGGCGAAGGTTATCGCTTCTGCGGCGACCTACAGGAATAACATTCGTTTTCCTGCTCCCACAAGGTAAAAACGGCGCTTGACGCGCCGTTTTTTTATGTGTGAATCTGATGCCACGATGCGCCGCGTTATTTGTTCCACGGCATTATTGGCACGGCGCTGAGCGCATTCTTCGGCGAACCGTCAACGACTTTATCCGAATAACTCAGGTAGATCAGCGCATTACGTTTACTATCGTAAAAACGGACCACCTGCAGCTTTTTAAACACCAGCGAGGTACGTTTCTGGAAAACTACGTCGCCCTGCGACTTGCCGTTTTTGATTTTATCGTTCAGTTCGATCGGTCCTACCTGCTGACACGAAATCGCCGCGTCTGACGTATCTTCCGCCAGACCCAGACCGCCCTTAATCCCGCCGGTTTTCGCCCGGCTGATATAGCACGTTACATTCTGAACATCCGGATCGTCGAAGGCCTCAACGACGATCTTATGATCCGGACCAAAGAATTTGAATACAGTATCTACGGAGCCAATTTGTTCCGCCTGCGCAACCTGACATCCTGCCATTAATAGCAGCACCGCAACTAACCTCTTGTATTTCATATTATTACCATTTTCTTAAAATTTTGCTAAGTGATGATTATAGACTCCGTGGAAAAGGTTTATAGATCACAGAGTTACCAAAACAGCTAAAAAGCTTGCTAGCAAATCGCATTTATAAGCAAAAAAAACACTGAATGCTAAAACATCAAAAAATGCTATTATCCGCTACCTTAGTAAGCAGGCACCTAAGTTTAAGGATGAGGACATTTTATGGATCAAGCAGGGATTATTCGCGATCTCCTTAGCTGGCTGGAAGGTCACCTGGATCAACCACTCTCACTGGATAATGTGGCAGCCAAGGCGGGTTATTCCAAGTGGCATTTGCAAAGAATGTTTAAAGACGTGACCGGCCAAGCCATCGGTGCCTATATTCGCGCTCGCCGTTTATCAAAATCAGCGGTCGCCTTGCGCCTGACCGCGCGCCCGATTCTCGACATTGCGCTTCAGTATCGTTTTGACTCCCAGCAGACTTTCACCCGCGCGTTTAAAAAGCAGTTTTCGTTAACGCCAGCACTGTATCGCCGCTCCCCTGACTGGAATTCTTATGGGATGCGTCCCCCACTGCGCCTGGGGGAATTCACGATGCCACAGCATGAGTTCGTCACCCTGAGCAATACCCAGCTGATCGGCATCACCCAGAGCTACACTTGCAAGCTGGAGGAAATCTCCGACTTCCGCAACCAGATGCGAGTTCAGTTCTGGCGTGATTTCCTCGGCAATTCACCGTCGATTCCGCCCAC
>NZ_JBCNNS010000076.1:0-21667 GCF_039594335.1 Raoultella sp. | reverse complement strand
CTCACCGCCATATTTAAGAAAGAGCCCGTACGCAAGTACGGGCTTTTTTTTCGCCTATTGCGCACGCCGTGGGGGGACGAAAACCCCCGACCGGGGGTCGACAACGGGCGCAGCCCGTTGGACAGATAACGAGCCTGCGAGGAATCTGCCCGACAGGGCGAGCAAAGCGAGTCAATCCCCCCCTCACCGCCATATTTAAGAAAGAGCCCGTACGCAAGTACGGGCTCTTTTTTCGCCTATTGCACACGCCGTGGGGGGACGAGAACCCCCGACCGGGGGTCGACAACGGGCGCAGCCCGTTGGACAGATGACGAGTCTGTATGGCTGGTGTTACCCGGGAGAAGGGAACGAAGCTCTCCGAGAGCTCTCAGGACTAAAAGCCAGAAATACCTCGAGGAAAAGCTGCTGGTCACCTTAAGTGACCAGCATTCCTCTTACCCGTTGGCTTTTTACGTCTGAAATGAGGTCCTCACCGAAGTGTCAATGCCGCTGTTTATGATTCCGTCAGGTCTCTTCAATGAAAAAAAAGTGTCTGCGCGACTATAAACGCTCGCTATGAATCTCCTCAATTCACCCTCTCTTATACCCCTCCCCCGTTACCACTTACTGTGTCAGAAATTGACATTGACGGAGAGCCAGTAACTTCTTCCCGGCACGACATACCCACTGGTCGACTGAGATGACGTAAAGTAATCACCTGCTGTTGTGGTTGTACGCCCAACAGTGAAAACGTGCGTTTTGGTAAAGTCTTTATCAAACAGATTATTCACGGCACCGTTCAGCGTGACGTCTTTAGATATTTTAAACGCACCGCCAAGGTTAAAGACCGTATAGGATTTAAAGTTATCCCCCAGATTGTCATAAACCACTTTATTGGCTGCGCTGAGGTTATCGTAATTCTGGGTAAAGCGTGCCGTTTTACCCCGATATTCGGCTTTCAGCCAGGTAGTGAATTGCTCATTAACATTCCAGTTAAGACGAGCATTCGCCATATGTTTGGGTGTGTTGGTAAGGCGGGCGCCCTTATTATTACCATCCTTCTGCTCACTGTCAGTAAACGTATAATTCATGTTCAGCGACCAGTCTTCGGACCACAGAGGAAGGGTTGTCGCCAGTTCAACACCTTGTGTGATTGCTTTACCAACGTTCGTATAAGTACTTGTTGTATCGTCAATCGTTTCGCTACTGATTTTATTTTTGAAGCGGTTATGGAAGAGAGTAATGTTTGTGCTGAACCCCGTATAGTTTTCGTAATAAACGCCTAATTCTGTGTTGACACTCTCTTCAGGTTTCAGATCAGGGTTACCAATCGTCGTGATCAACCCCTGTCCGGTAACGCCGCTGATACCATCATGTAACTGGGAAAGCGATGGTGTTTTATAGCCTGTACTGACGCCGCCTTTGATGGTGATATCTTCATGCGCATCCCACACCAGATAGGCCCGGGGGCTGACATGTCCACCAAACGTATCCTGGTATTCATAACGGGCACCATAAGTTAAGGACAGGGGGTCAAACAGACGCCACTCATCTTCACCAAACAAGGCCCATGAGTCCTGTTTAAACTCGTCGCCACCATTAGCAAGGACGACGCCATCTTTCATTCGCGCATTCCAGTACTGCCCTCCGACAGTTGCCAGATGGTGCTCCCCTAGTGGCGCAACGAGTTTTGAATCCAATATAGTGTTGGTGTTTTCAAGAAGGCGTTTCTCACCTGCCAGTCCTGAACCCGCAGGGACAGAAGCAGTTGTTATCAGACGTCCTTTATTTTCGGTTTTATTCCATGAAAGGCTGGAGTTCAGCGTTCCGAAACTAAGCTGGTTATCACTACCCAGCGTTAATTTCCTGCGTTGATAACGTAAAGTATCCTCATAACCTCCTGACGCACCCAGCGTTCCCAACTGACTGTTGTTGTTATCATATTTCTGGTTTGCTGTTTCAGCATCAAGCCAAAGCGAATTCCGGTCATTCAACTTCCAGAGCAGTTTACTGCCAAGTGTGTAGTTATCGGATTTAACGGGATTAGGTCCACGGTTACTCAGTTCCGTCCCGGTAGATGAGGATTCGACATGAGAAGCATCACGGCGAAATATATTGCCACGGACAGATAACCCCAGCGTATCTTCAATCAACGCCCCACTGGAATACAAAGAGAACTTTGAACTGTCTCCGTAATTGGTATCTTCCTGAAAAGTATGTTCCAGGGTTGCATTACTGCTCCATTCGCTGGCGATTTTTTTGGTAATAATATTGACGACACCACCAATCGCATCAGACCCATAGAGTGTGGACATCGGACCGCGAATAACTTCTATTCGTTCGATAGCTGACAGCGGAGGCATAAAGCTGGTGTTCATCGCACCAAAGCCATTCGGTGTCACATCAGAGGTTCCGTTCTGGCGGATCCCGTCGATGAGGATTAAGGTGTAGCTGCTGGACATTCCACGAATACTGATATCCAGCCCGCCTGTTTTCCCGGTCGTACTGTTGACATCCACGCCTTCAACATCGCTAAGCGCGGAAGCAAGGTCGGTATAGTTACGACGACTGAGTTCCTCCTGACTGATGACAGAAATACTAGCAGCGGCTTCACGTAATTTCTGTTCGTAACCGGATGCAGTCACGACCATCACCTCATCATTTTCTGCCGCAAATGAGCCTGTAGAAACGGCGGTAGCCAGCAAAGGAAAGACCACTTTTTTAAACATATTGACTCCATTCATTTTTGTAACGTAAGTACAACTTTTGTTATATCCTGCAACTTAATAAATGAGACTGTAAATGATAATCAAAAGCATTTACAATCTATTACAATTGATATGCCTGAAATTAATGCAGGATTTCAGCGTTAACTTACCAGGCGGAGTGTCCCTTAGAGCGGCTCTGATTAGTGAAATGTGGCGCGGAAAATGTCGGCACGTACACAGCGCCGCTCTGATTGGCATCGGTACCAGGCTGAGATCTGCGCTACTGATGGACGGGAAAATCATCCGGGGAGTCAATAATGCGGCGGGTGAAATCGGTTATATGCTGTTTGAACGTAATCATCTTAACCAGAACTGGAAAAATAAAGGTTGCTTTGAAAGTTAATGTTCCGGTTTCGGGCTTAAGGAAAGGATGGTGGCGCTTAGCGGCAACGCCATGAATGCCAGAGAGAGATTAGCCGCAGGAGTCGCAGGTGAAACCCTATCTGTGATGCTGCTTGAGAAATTGGCGGATTATCTCACCTCGGCATTCTCCACATGCGGCCATCGCCAACCTTGAGAAGGTCATTCTCACCGGCTGCCTATCCCATTCGGCGGCGCGTTTGCAGGATGGCTGATTGGTCAGGTTTCCCAGAGGTATGGTGTCTCGTTGGGTTTCAATCTGATTATTGCCTTTGTCGCAGTGTTTTTTGTGCTGACGTTATTTATTCGTGAAGAACAGGGGAAAGCCTGAAGGCGACAATCCGGGCATCACGCCGGGTGAAAATCGCGTACGTCTGCCCGTAAAGGGTGATTAAAAACATTCGGGCGCACCGCATTGCGTACGCCCGAATGCCAGAGCATCATTCCAATGCTCATTGCCGTGGGGGTTATTTCTAATCCAGGCCTCAGATTTTCCCTAACGTTGCGCCAGATGGGCTTCGTCTCCAGCCTTTGCGCTTCATTTCTGCTTTAAACCATGTTGCGGAATATTGTTCCACGGCACTGGTGCAACGTTCGCGATGAGGTATCGAAACCATGAATAATAGGGGTTTCTGAACCTATGCATCATGCCAGGGACATGAACTTCCGGTCAGAGTCCGTATCGGCTTGCCTGCCATAAGACAGTCCAGTATCACAAACCGTGCCGATCCCGGCACAACAGGGTGCTGGGCGAAACACCGAAGGCTTTACGGAAGGCGTGGCTAAAATGAGAGAAATCGGAGAAACCGAAATCCAGCGCCGCCTGCGACACGCTATTCACCTTTCCGCGTTCAATGGCCTCGCGACTCGCCCGCAGTCTCTCCTGCCAGATCACCGCCATCGGCGTTTTCTTGTGCCGGGCGAAAGCGCGTGTCACGGTGCGAACGGAGACGTAGTGCGCCCGTGCCAGGCTCTCGATATTCAAATCTGGATCGACAAGATGCCGCCGAACGTAATTCATCATGCGGGCATACAGATCGCGCTCAGCACCAACGTTATTCAGATCCTGCAACTCCAGACTCAGCACCAGCAGATCCAGCAACGTCTGGGAGAAACGGCCGGAGATATCCGGGTTGTCCAGACAGTCGGGCATCGCTGCCGCCTGACGCAGCATTTCGCGCAGCGGGATCACGCCGGGACGGCGGTCATCGAGCACCACCGCGGTGAGGTGTTCGATCCCAGGTAAACGACCACTCAGCAAATGGCGGGGAATCCGCACCAGATGATTATCGTGCCCGCCAAGACTGAAACGGAATGTCTGGGCAGCATCGTAGAGCACCAGACTGTCCGCCGCCAGCGCCGCCTTGCGTCCGCCCTGCTCAAGCTGACCGTACCCACCCTGCATATAGCCCAACCACAGATCGTCGTCGGGCCCCTGACGCAGATAACGGGCCGTGCGATCCCAGCAGTGCAGCGGCGCGGAGAGCGAACAGATATCCACCATGCCCACCCCGCGTACCGCAAGCCGTGCATCGAAGTCGACCCCTGCCAGAGGTGCGCTGGCGGCCGGAATACAGTGACGTAACACGACGTCGTTCCAATACTCGAAGCGGCGCGACTCGGCAACGCCAACGGTCGAATAGTGGAGGCTGCCCGCAGACTGCATGCTATTCATAATCATTCACCTCGCGCCGGGAATTCCGCAAAAACGACAGAAACGTTTTCGCAGGCAGCAACTATCGTGCCAACGGGCTAATGCGCGATCCCTCTGTCACGCAGATCTGCGCTAAGTTACCGGGAAATATCGCTGAAAATCCGTGATGCCCCCTTCTCTGCTGGCACGTAAGGCGTCGAACAGAGGTACGGCAAGGCGTGAAACCGCACCCTAAACGTGCGGCGCCTGCACTATGGCGGACCATCACGCTACGGGCATTGCCAGCCCGCATCCGAATGTCCCTTCCAGCCAAACGACTGTCCTTCTCAAGCAAGTACGGCGCAAATTCCTCCCTAGTATCAGTAAGCGTAAGGTCTTCCGGCCACACCGTGCTCCGGACATAACACGACATCAGACAAGAGGGGGGAACGTTATGACTTTCAGCAACGCTACGTTTCGCATCAGCCTGGCCGCCTGCGCACTCTGGCTGGCAACTGGCCCGGCCCATGCGGTCGATCTCAATTCGCAGGACCTCATTCCCGCCCCCGCCGGCACCGATGCCGTTCTGGGATATTTCACCTACGCTACGCGAGACAGCTTCTCCCCGACCGGGGGCGGTGAACTTAAGCAAGATACCGGGCTCGACTCCTTCGTCAGCATCTTTCGTTACGTTCACTACATGGACATCGGCGGCTTTATGGTCGCGCCACAGGTGCTGCTGCCCTACGGACGCCTCTACAACGGCTCACTGAACGGCGTCCGACTTGATTCAGCCAGCGGCCTGGGCGATCCCATCCTTGCCGCGCCGGTCTGGCTGGTGAACAACCCCAGCACCACCTTCGCCATCGTGCCTTACCTGTACCTCCCCGCCGGTTCCTACGACGCCGGACGCACGCTTAACGTCGGTGAAAATCGCTGGAAGTTCGACCTGCAGCTCGGCGGCGTGCAGCAGTTGGGTAACGGTTTCGCCACCCAACTGTCCACAGACGTGATGTGGTATGGCGTCAACGACGACGCCTCGGGCATCGGCACCGGTCAACTCAAGCAGGACAACACCTATCAGTTTCAGGGCTGGCTGAGCTGGACGCCGCCCGCCGATAAGAGCTGGACCCTGGCCGCCGGTTATTCCCAATACTGGGGCGGCAAGCAGCGGCTTGACGGTATCGAGAATGGACAGGCGACGCGCGTCGATCAGGTGCGGCTGGAATTATCGAAATTCGTTACCCCCACAATACAAGTACAGGGTCTTCTCCAGCGCGACCTCAACGTCGACGGCGGTTTTAAGGAAGATCTGCACACCACCCTGCGCGTGATGAAACTGTTCTGATGCGAATCGGCACAGAGACATCCCCAGACCAACGACTCACCTGCAACGGAGAAATCCATCATGACCGATCAGCAACAAAAACCCACCCTCTATGAACGTCTCGGTGGTTATGACGCCGTTTACGCCTTCGCTGGCGAAGTGTTGAAGACCTGTATGAAGCATCCCGATATCGGCCATATCTGGGCGCACGTATCCGAATCGTCGTTCCAGAAAGAGCACATCAACTTTGTCGACTTTCTTTGCAAACACTGGGGCGGCAACACCGTCTATCGGGGACGAGATATGGTGACCGCGCACCGCGGAATGGGTCTGACCGAAGTGCACTGGAAAGCCGTATTCGAGTCTATTGACGAATGCTACGAGAACTTCAACGTAGCGCAGGATATCCGTGAAGAGGTCACCGCATTCCTGACCCAGTTCAAACCCGCCGTCATCGGCAGCCCCTCGTACCGGGATGTGGTGCTCGCGCACCCTGATATGGACGTGACCAAGGGGATGAAAAGCGTCGGCATCCACTGGCCGAAAGCAGATAAATCGTCTTAATCCAGGACGGACACCCGCGCAACAGACGGGTGTCCATTTCAGCCAAACGACTGACCCGCACAACCATGTTGTGATGACGTTTCGGGCTTATGTTGAAGACAGGTTGCATTGGCAAACACCATATAAAGAGAACCCCATGGCTATTGAACGTCCTACCATTGAACAACTGCAAGAACTCGCCAGTCGACTGCACATACGACTGACGCCCGCACAAGCCGAAGAGTATCTGGCGCTGATGCAGGCCAACTTCGACGCCTACGATCTCATCGACGCGCTGCCCGACGAGATCCCCGCGGTGCGCTACCCACGCGCCGCCGGCTACCGCCCTGACGGCGAAGAAAATCCGCTCAATGCCTGGTATTACAAAACCGAGGTGACAGGGGCGGCGACCGGCAAACTGGCCGGTCGCACCGTGGTGCTCAAGGACAACATCGCGCTGGCTGGAGTACCGATGATGAACGGAGCCTCGACGCTGGAAGGCTTCGTGCCCACCTACGACGCCACCGTTACCACCCGACTGCTGGATGCCGGAGCGACCATTCTCGGCAAGGCCACCTGCGAGCACTTCTGCCTGTCCGGGGGCAGCCACACCTCCGATCCCGCGCCAGTACACAACCCGCTGCGCCGCGGCTACTCTGCCGGCGGCTCATCTTCTGGCAGCGCCGCTTTGGTCGCTTCCGGAGAAGTCGATTTAGCCATGGGCGGCGATCAAGGGGGTTCGGCGCGTATTCCAGCCGCATGGTGTGGCCTCTATGGCCTGAAACCGACCCACGGTCTGGTGCCTTATACCGGCATCATGCCGATCGAAGCCACTTTCGACCATACCGGACCGATGACCCGCAGCGTGAAAGACAATGCCTTGGTACTTGAGGCCATTGCTGGCGCGGACGGGTTGGACCCGCGCCAGTATGCCCCCAAAGTGGAAGCCTATACCGAGGCGCTGGGCAAGGGAGTACGCGGGTTAAAGATCGGCATAATGACCGAAGGTTTCCAGTTGCCGAACCTGGATGCGCGAGTCGCCGAGAAAGTTCGCGCTGCCGTCGCCCGTCTGCAGGGACTGGGCGCTACGGTCGGCGAGATTTCTGTACCAGAGCATAGTCTGGCGGGTGCCCTCTGGTCCCCTATCGGCTGCGAGGGACTGACCGCTCAGATGATGCACGGCAACGGTATGGGCTTTAACTGGAAAGGACAGTATGACGTGGCGCTGGTGGACAAGCACGCACAGTGGCGTGACGATGCCGACGCGCTTTCCCCGTCGCTGAAGATATGCATGTTCGTCGGCCAGTACGGGCTGGAGCGCTACCATGGCCGCTACTACGCCAAGGCACAGAATATCGCGCGTCGCGCGCGTGCGGGCTATGACCGGGCGCTGGAGGACTTCGACCTGCTGGTGATGCCCACTGTACCGCTTGTCGCTCAACCATTGCCGGAACCTGGCTGCTCCATTACCGAGTACATCTCCCGGGCATTCGAGATGATCGGCAATACCGCACCGCAGGACATTACCGGCCATCCGGCAATGACTATCCCCTGTGGGCTGGTCGACGGCTTACCGGTAGGAATGATGCTGGTGGGACGCCACTTCGCCGAAAGCACCATTTATCAGGCCGCCGCCACCTTCGAAGCCTCCGGCGACTGGCGGATGTTTTAACCCTTAACAATCGGGAACCATAAAATGAGCCATAAACACGACCACGACCATACCGAACCACCGGCGGACATCGAGTTACGCGTCCGGGCGCTGGAATCCCTGCTACAGGAGAAAGGACTGATTGACCCGGCAGCACTGGATGAGCTGATTGACACTTATGAGCACAAGGTCGGCCCCCGTAACGGCGCGCAGGTGGTCGCCAAAGCGTGGAGTGATCCGGAGTATAAACGTCGGCTGCTGGAAGACGCCACGGCCGCCATCGCCGAGCTGGGTTTCTCCGGCGTGCAGGGTGAAGACATGCTGGTGGTGGAGAACACGCCGGACGTACACAACGTGACCGTCTGTACATTATGTTCCTGTTACCCCTGGCCCGTGCTGGGTCTGCCGCCGGTGTGGTACAAATCGGCCCCCTATCGCTCGCGCATCGTTATCGACCCGCGCGGCGTTCTGGCCGAATTCGGGTTAAACATTCCGGAAAGTAAAGAGGTTCGCGTCTGGGACAGCAGCGCGGAACTGCGCTATCTGGTCCTGCCAGAACGTCCGGCGGGTACCGACGGCTGGAGCGAAGCGCAGCTGATAGAACTGGTCACCCGCGATTCCATGATCGGCACCGGCCTGGTCGCCGCGCCATAATAAGAGGAGAAAACCATGAACGGGATACATGATCTGGGCGGTATGCACGGCCTCGGCCCGATCCTCAACGAGGAAAATGAGCCGTATTTCCATCATGAGTGGGAGCGCCGGGTATTTCCGCTGTTCGCCTCGCTGTTCGTCGGCGGTCATTTCAACGTGGATGAATTCCGCCACGCCATTGAACGCATGGATCCGGCCCACTACCTGGAGGCGAGCTACTACGAGCACTGGTTGCACGCATTTGAAACGCTGCTGCTGGAAAAAGGGGTGATCACGGTTGATGAACTCTGGGGCGGCTCGACACCTGCCCCCTGCGCACCGGGCACGCCGGTACTAACGCAGGACATAGTAGCGATGGTTGTCAGTACCGGCGCCTCCGCGCGCGTCAGTCATGATGTTGCGCCCCGCTTTAAGGCCGGAGACCTGGTTCGAGCAAAAAACATCAACCCAACTACCCACACCCGCCTGCCGCGCTACGTGCGCGGTAAAATCGGCCGTATTGAGACCGATCACGGCGTGTTCATCACGCCGGACACCGCGGCGCACGGTCTGGGCGAACATCCTCAACACGTCTACAGCGTAAGCTTCACCGCGCTGGAACTGTGGGGCACGCCGCGCCCGGACAAAGTTTACATCGATCTGTGGGACGACTATCTGGAGGAAGCATGAGCACTGCGACGCAGCATGATTACGCCGCCGTCGGGTTACCCCGCGACGAGGAGGGGCCGGTCTTTGATAAGCCCTGGCAGGCGAAAGCCTTCTCCCTGATCGTCCATCTGCACCGGGCGGGGCTATTCCCGTGGGCGGAATGGGTACGGACGTTCAGCGAAACGATCAAGGCAGCCCCGGCGCAGCCCGGAGAAAGCGTGAACGATGCCTACTATCGCCAATGGGCGACAGCGATGGAGAACATGATCACGGCCCTCAACCTGACCGCGCCGGATGACATTGTCCGGCGAACTCAGGAATGGCGACTGGCGTATATCAACACGCCTCATGGTCAGCCGATCGTCCTGGCCAATGCCAGCTGCCCACCAACGCATAACCACCACCCGCTTCCACTGGGCGTTCCGGTCACGGTTAGCCCGGCACAATCTTCCATCAGCAACATCGACAACGGAGTCACATCATGAGCGATATCACCCTTACCAACACCACCACAGCCACTCCGATACCGGTCGCGGCGCTGTTGCCCTGGGCACTGTTCACCACCCTGCTGGCGCTGTTAGCGATCTATTTCGTCGGTGCGGAACAAGGTGCAACGTCGATGTTTTCCGGCACCCAGGTGCATGAATTCTTCCACGACGCACGCCATCTGCTGGGTTTTCCCTGCCACTGAGGAGGCGGAAATGATTGGGAAACTATTATTCAAGGGGATGATAGCAGGCATTCTGGCGGGACTGGTGGCGTTTGCCTTTGCGCACCATTTCGGCGAGCCGCAGGTCGATCGCGCTATCGGGATTGAAGAAAGTCTGGCCGCTCATTCGCACCAACACAGCGCGTCGGCGGACAGCGGTGATGAAGAGGTGTTTAGCCGTCAAACCCAGTCCGGGGTCGGTCTGCTGGCAGGCATGGCGCTGTTTGGCGCCGCGCTGGGCGGCGGTCTGGCGCTGGCATGGGCCTTCAGTTACCAGCGCGTCGGACCGTCTAATCCTCGCGCGCTGGCGCTGTGTCTGGCGCTGGGCGGTTTTCTGGTGCTGAGCCTGATACCGGGACTGAAATATCCGCCCAACCCACCGGCCGTCGGCAACCCGGACACCATCGGCTATCGCACCGGGCTGTACTTCATCATGATACTGCTTTCGGTCGGCATCGTCACGTCAGCCGCGTGGGTAGCGCACCGGCTTAGCCCTCGCATCGGCAACGGAAATGCGATGATGTGGGCGACGCTGTTCGGCGTCATGCTTCTGCTGGCGGTCTGCGCTCTGATGCCAACGGTGAACGAAGTGCCCGACCACTTCCCGGCCGATTTGTTATGGCGCTTCCGAATGAGCTCCTTCGGCACGCATCTGGTGTTATGGGGCATTATCGGAGTGGCGTTCGGCGCATTAGCCGAACACGCCCCGGCGGCGCGCGGACAGCGCCCTGCCTTCCGGCGCGGTTAACGTTATGGGCGCCTCGCTAACGCTGATTTGTCAGGGAGAAACGGCGGCGGGCAGAGGTTCGCGTTTTCCCGACGATGAACCTCTGGAGGTGCGGGAATGGCAACGGGCGCGTCGGCTACAAAGCGTGGTCGCCCGTTACCATACCGTCTGGAGCGCCCCGGAAGCGGCGGCCAGGCAGACCGCATCGGTGCTCTGTTTACCGATCGCCCTGGCGGCAGAACTGGCACAACCCGATTACGGGAGCTGGGCCGGGCGACCGCTACGGGAGGTCATGACGCAAGAGGCCGATAATTTTCGCGCCTGGCTGACGGGCGCACCGCCCCCAGGCGGAGAATCGCGCGCTCAGCTGTTGGCGCGCTGTGGCAACTGGCTGACTAAACACGTCAATATTCAAGGCCGCCACTGTGCGGTAGCCTCTGCCGCGGCAATCCGCGCCATGATTGTCGACGTCCTCGGCGCACCACCTCAGTCATTTGAGCGCATCGATATCCACCCGCTCAGTCTCACCGAACTGCACAGCGATGGGCGACGCTGGCATTTCTGTGTGCCGGGGATCGAGGTGACTGACGAATAGACTACGCCGAAACGAAAAAGGACTCACAGGCTTCTGCACCAGATCCACTCTGGCAGAGATCTGGATGCCGGCCCGTCACAAGATGGAACTGTGTTGAACATATCCTGGCCGGGTCAGGGACTCTGTTTACCCTTAGTCCCCGGCCCGTTAATGATGGACAGAAATCTCCACGTTATCCTTTTTTAACGTATTCAGAATGTGTTCCGAAGGTAATCTGTCCGTAACAATGCGATCGATAGCCTGCCAGGTCGCATAATTGGAGGGAAACGCCATGTCGAATTTTGAGTGGTCCGCAACAATCATACTTTTGTTTGCGCGCTGAATCATGGTGTTATAAATCATACCGCAATCAATCAGGGCTTCGCTGGGCCCTTCAGCCGTCACGCCGCTGGCACCGAGAATGGCATAATCTACAGAATACTGATGCAGGAAATTTAGCGTTTGTGCCCCCGCCATCGCCCCCTCGGAAGCGATGTAGTCCCCCGGCGCGACGATAACCCTGATCGTAGGATTCATTGACAGCACGGTCGCAACGCCGAAAGAGTGGGTGATGACAGTGATATCGCGTAAATCCGTGGCCATACGCCGGGCCACGTGTACTGTCGTCGCCCCCGATCCAATCATAAACATTTTTCCAGCACTAAGGTGCCGCAGCGCTTCCCGGGCAATGTGTTCACGCTCCTCGGTAAACAACCGATGACGCTCTGTAACGGACGGCTCTGTACTTAATGCCCGCACGGCACCGCCATAGGTTCGGTTGAGCAATCCCTTCTGGGTGAGTTCATCCAGATCGCGCCGGATTGTTTCAGTAGAAACCTGATGAGAACGCGCTAAATCGACGATGCGAAGACTTGGAAACTCGCTGATTTCACTTAGTATTTTTTGCTGGCGTAATGTTTTCCTGTTTGACATTGACTGCCATCTCTCCTGAAAAAATGCCCTGATGTCCAGTAACTCTGGCGCGGCAGGAGCAACACAAGGCAAAATGCTGATTGTTGTCCCCTGCCCGCGGTTTTTAATTCTGTTGGTACCGGTTCATAACAGCAGCTAATTTATTAATAAAAAAGTCAGCATTGCTGGCGCTGAAACAAAGCGGCGGTCGGATCTTCAGGCAGTTACCATACGCCCCGGCTGCGCCAATCAAAATACCTTCGTCTTTCAGCGCATTAATGACCCATCTCGCCAGAGCCGCATCCGGTTCCCGGGTACCCGGCAAGCTGAATTCCACCGCATTGAACAAGCCTGCGCCACGCACATCGCTAATCACAGAGTATTGATCAGCAAGGCCGCGAAGTTCGGCTCTGAGATATTGGCCGCAGTGTTCAGCATTGGCAAGCAACTCCTCTTCCCGAATAACCTCCATGACCGCCAGGCCGACCGCCGCCGCCACCGGGTTACCGCCAAAGGTGTTAAAATACTCCGTTTCCTGGCTGAACTGGTCGAGCAGCTCTGGCCGTGTGATAACGGCGGCCATCGGGAAACCATTCCCCATGGGTTTACCCAGCGTCACAATATCCGGTACCAATTCATGTCGCTGGAAACCCCAGTAATGGGTGCCGGTGCGACCGAAGCCAGGCTGGACCTCGTCGGCAATGAACACACCGCCACTCGCCCTGACGCGTTCAACCGCCAGGCTCAAAAAACCGGGCGGATCGGCGTAGATACCGTCGCTTGAAAAAATGGTGTCTACCAGTAACGCCGCACAGCCAAAGCCTTCTGCTGCCAGCGAGTCGATCGCCGATTGCACCGCGCCAGCAAATACTTCCGCGATCTGCTGACCAGGCTGCAGGGCGCCAGCATCAGGTGCCGGGACGATACGGACATAGGGCGGCAAATGTTGTCGTTTATGTCCTGATGGCGAAACCTCCATCACCGCTGATGTGTTGCCGTGATAGGCGCTCTCAGTGACAATAATCCCCTGCTTTCCCGTCACCATTCTGGCCATACGCAGGGCAATATCGTTGCTTTCACTGCCTGTACAGGTAAAAACCACATTAGTCAGCGGTGCGGGAAAAGTCGCCAACAGCGTTTCAGAATAACTTTCCAGCACCGGGAACAAATATCGGGTGTTGGTATTGAGTAACCCTGCCTGCCTGGACATTGCTTCGACCACTCGCGGATGACAATGGCCGACACCAGGCACATTGTTATACATATCGAGATAACGGTTTCCTGCCGCGTCATTCATCCATACGCCGCGCGCACTGACCATTTCTATCGGCCGCTGGTAAAACAAAACCGAAGAAGCGCCCTGAGTGCCCTCGCGACGAGCAATCTGGCTAGCCAGTTCGCTATCCAACGTAACACTATCGTTTTTTTCAAAGCGATTCATGCCAAGAATTTGTTTTTTTTCTTTCATAGCAGGCTCCCTTGCTCAATATTTCGTGTTGCGTGCGCGGCATGCGCGCGAAGATAATCCCGGGCCAACGCCACGGTACCTGTGGGATAAGTCGCGGCCAGTTGCTGAGCGGTGGGCGTTTCTGCGTGACTGGCGAGCCACGCGCAGAGCTGAAGCCGGCGCAGCATGACCAGCACCGGTATCATCGCTTCATCCTGATGACTGAACGGACGAACCGTGCGATAGCCCTCCAGCCACGCCGCCTGATAACTCCCCAATAGCGGGTCATCTTCAATAAAGCTCACTGCCGTAGCAAAATCCCAGCCAAACCAACAAATGCCACAGTCATCAAAATCAATAACCGTCATTTTGTCACCATCGACCAGCAGGTTAGCCAGCCGCATATCGCAGTGAACCAGCCCGAAACGGTCGGGTGAGCAACCATATTCGTCAAGCTGCGCTTTAAGCAATTTCTCCGTTTGTTCCAGGAGAGAGATGTCGTCCGGTGTAAGCTGGCGCTGACTCCGCCAGTCGCCCCAGAGCGCCTGCTTACCGATGATAGTGTCAAACGTCCACATTTTGCGGGTAAACCCTGGCGGCCGCTGCCAGCCAAGGCTATGCAGATGCAAACGACCAGCAATTTGCCCCAACTGGCGGTACCAGTCCGTCAAGTCGCAGGAACTGTCCGGTTCAGAGCCTGCAACAAACTCAAATGCGACGACACAGGTGACAGAGTCCTCATTTTCGAGCTGGACCACCCGCTCCCCATTCACCAGAGGAACGGGAGCCGCAACATTGATAGTTGCGCTGTTTTTCAGAGAAAGCAGCCAATCCAGTTCGGAGATAATTTCATCATGGTGGCAATAATTTGGACGATGAACACGCAGAACCAGCCGTCGTTTAGTGAGGGGATCGGTGACCAGAAACGTGGCGTTCTCAGAAAACGTGAGCAGAGACAGTTCTGATTTTTCACTCACCCCCCAACGGGGTAATGCCGCGCGTAACAGACCGCTTATGTTCTCTATATAGGTATCGTGATAAAGCATTGCAATAACCCCAAATGACATGAGTACAACATTTTTATGTTGCCCATCACTTTTTTGCAAGAACAAAGATAAAAATATTTATCCAGAGCAAACAAGACACCAATAATAATAATTTAATTCATATAGTTAAATTAATTCCCAACCCAAAAAACCGCCACCGCCCTGCGATGGAGCACCTTTACTCATCAGGAAGTCACCTGCGGTGTTTAAGAGAATTAAAAATAAAAAATATTAATAAATATCAATAATTTATTTTTATAAGATTGCACCAAAATCGCTCACCATAAAAGGGCGTTTTATTTAGCCAGAAACACAACAAAATAATGTTGATCATTAAACATTTCCATGATTATTCTTTGTCGCAATAGAGGATCGCTTCCGGACCTCAACTTAGCGGATTGACAAACAATCGATGTACTGAACTTTCACGGCAGAATTCCCTGCCTGGCGTCAGCGAGGAAAAATAGATGTTCCAGGATATACAAGGTAAGAACGTACTGATCACCGGTGGCAGTAGCGGTATTGGGTTGGGGCTCGCACTGAATTTTGCCCGTCATGGCGCCAACGTGGCTGTCACCGCCCGAAATGCCGCCAGGCTGGAAGCCGCTATTGCCGGGGCCAGCGCACAAGGACTGACAATAAATGGCTACGTCTGCGACGTCAGCAGCGCTCAACAGGTGAAAGAGACCGTTGCACTTTACGCGGAACAATATGGTGGTCTGAGCGTGTTGTGCTGCAACGCAGGTATTTTCCCTTCCGCCACACTGAGCGATATGACGGAAAGTGAATGGGATGACGTGCATGCGGTGAACAGCAAAGGCACATTCCTGTGCGTACAGGCGGCCATCCCATGGCTGAAACAAGCCGGTCATGGACGAATTATCCTTACCTCTTCCATCACCGGCCCTGTCACGGGCTATCCAGGCTGGGCGCACTATGCCTCGAGCAAGGCATCGCAACTGGGTTTCATGCGTACAGCCGCACTGGAACTGGCCAGAGACAATATCACCGTCAATGCCATTCTTCCGGGCAACATTATCACCGAAGGGCTGGCGGAAATGGGCGACGACTACGTTGCCACAATGGCGAAATCTGTCCCGCTGAAACGCCTCGGCAACGTTGACGATATTGCTGCCGCCGCGCTGTTCTTTGCCTCTCAGGCAGCCGGCTATATCACCGGGCAAACACTCATTGTGGATGGTGGCCAGATCCTTCCCGAATCCTCTTCCAGCCTTTCATAACGGAGCGGTAATAACATGACTCATCACATCATGACTCATCCTGCCGGAGATAAAACCGGCGCCTCGACAGTCCAGCGGCTGCGGCCAAACGCCGTAGGATTAACTGGCGTACTCTTTATGACGGTAGCGACCGCCGCACCGATTACCGCGATGCTGGGAAATGTGCCTATCGCGGTAGGTAGCGGTAACGGGCAGTATGCGCCGGCAGGATTCCTGGTGGCAACCATCATCCTGGCGCTGTTTGCCATTGGCTATGCGCAGATGGCGAAATACATTACGGCCACCGGCGCATTTTATGGCTTCATTTCACATGGCCTGGGACGCATCATCGGTATGGCTGCCGGTGTTGCGGTCACACTGACCTATATCGTGTTTGAAGCCGCGCTGGTTGGCATTTTCGCCTTCTTCTGCGAGGACTTAATCCATGGGCTATCGGGTATCCATATCCACTGGATTGTCTTTGCATTGGGTATGCTGATTGCCAATGGGGTGCTCAGTTATTTTGATATTTCACTGACGTCGAAAGTGTTGGGCTGCTGCCTGGTGCTGGAGATTATTATTCTTACCGTGGTCGCCGGCGCAGTACTGGTGCATGGTGGCGGGCCGCAGGGCTTTGTCCCTGACTCGATCAACCCGTTAAATGCCTTTACGCCGGCACAGGGTGTACCGGGTGCGAATGCGGGTATTGGCCTGTTCTTCGCCTTTTGGTCGTGGGTGGGATTTGAATCCTCGGCGATGTATGGCGAGGAGTCGAGAAACCCCAAGAAAATTATTCCGCTGGCCACATTACTGGGCGTAATTGGCATCGGACTTTTCTATGTGTTCATCTCCTGGATGGCCATTGCCGGAACCGGGCCAGAAAAGGCTATCGCACTGGCGCAAGACCCCAACAAGGCCGCAGAAATCTTCTATGGCCCGGCACGCCAGTATCTTGGCGAATGGGCGGTTGCGGTATTCAAAATTCTGGTGATCACGGGTTCCTTCGCATGCGGGATGGCATTCCACAACTGCGCCGCACGCTATATCTATGCGCTGGGCCGGGAAAACCTCTTCCCGCTATCTGGCAAAACTCTGGGGCTGACTCATCCGAAACACGGTTCCCCCCACGTAGCCTCAACGGTTCAGAGCCTGATTGCCTGCACGATCGTTGTTCTTTTCCTCCTGGCAGGAAAAGACCCTTACGCGGATATTTACACACTTCTGGCTATCCTCGGCACAATGGGGATCATGATTGTTCAGGCACTGTGCGCCTTTGCCGTCATCTTCTATTTCCATGCAAATGCGGAAAATCGCAAAAACAGCCACTGGTTTAAAACGTTCCTCGCACCGTTAATGGGCGGGATAGGCATGATGTACGTCGTCTATCTGCTTTTTGCCAATATGGATTTCGCGGCTGGTCCGGCAGCGAATACATTATTCTATAAAGCCATACCGTGGATCGTATTATCCAGTTTTGTTATTGGTGCGGCTATAGCTACCTGGTTCAAGTTTTTTGATAATAATAAATTCCAGGTTATTGGCCGCATTGTACTGGATGAAGAAAAACAGGGAGCTGAATGATGCTGGATAAAGAAAATATAGTTCTTCTTGATGCACATCAGCTTTCTCATTTAATTAAAAGTAAAGAAATATCCTGCCATGAAGTCATGGAAATATTTCTCGACCATATTGAATCTTTTAATCCTCGCGTCAATGCTATCATCAGCATGCGGGATAAAAACACGCTATTAAAAGAGGCTCATGAAAAGGATATCGCATTAGAACATGGGGAGTATCAGGGATGGCTGCATGGTATTCCCTTTGCAGTTAAAGATCTGGCGTTAACTCAGGGTATTACGACTACGCGAGGTTCAGCCATTTTTGCTAATGATGTCCCCGGCAAGGACTCAATCATTGTAGAACGTATTAAACAAGCCGGCGCCATTATCATCGGCAAAACCAACACCCCTGAATTTGGACTTGGTTCACAGACCTATAATTCAGTGTTCGGTAGCACCGGCAATGCGTATAACCATCAGCTCACTGCCGGGGGCAGCAGCGGCGGCGCTGCCTCTGCCCTGGCGCTGTATCTGGTTCCGGTGGCGGATGGCAGCGATATGATGGGTTCTTTACGTAACCCGGCAGCCTTCAATAACATTATTGGCTTTCGCCCATCCCAGGGACGTGTTCCGTTCGCTGAAAGTAACGAACTGTTCATTAACCAGATGGCTTATGAAGGACCAATGGGACGCTGCGTTAAAGACGTGGCGCTGCTGCTGGGCACGCAGGCGGGACGGGATCATCAGGCTCCCCTTTCACTCGCCAGCGATACCGAACAATTCAGCCAGTCGCTGGATATGGACTGTACTCACCTGCGCATCGGCTGGCTCGGGGATTTAGGGGGGCATCTGCCTTTTGAAGAAGGCATCCTGCCATTGTGCGAGAAAGCATTAGATATATTTTCAGCGATCGGCTGTGAAATTAACAGCGCGGCCATAGATATCGATTTTGAAGCGGTCTGGAATGCGTGGCGTACGCTCAGGCATATTTCCGTCGCCCACGGCCTTGAACCTTTTTATTCTCTCCCTGAGAAACGGAAATTACTTAAGCCTGAAGCCATCTGGGAAATTGAAAACGGTTTAGGATTAAGCGCCATGCAACTTATGCAGGCGTCAACGGTAAGAACCCAGTTGTACAAGAAGCTTATTACGCTTTTTGAAAAAGTTGACTACCTGATATTACCCAGCGCGCAGGTCTTCCCCTTCGACAGAAATAGTCACTGGCCTGAAACCATTTCAGGAACGGCAATGGATACTTACCACCGCTGGATGGAGGTGACGATATTAGGCAGCCTCTCTGGCTGTCCCGTGGCTAATGTCCCGGCCGGATTTAATCCATCAGGATTACCAACGGGCATTCAGATAATTGGCAAACCCATGAGTGATATGGCGGTTCTCCGACTGGCTCATGCTTATGAAAAAGCCACGCAATGGACCGCGAAAAACAAACCGGCCGCTATCACTGAAAGCAACTTAACGCACTCTTTACTATAATTTATTTACCAGAGGTGGATAAAAATGAGCAGCCATAAAAAAATTATCGCGGGTACTATTGGTAATATACTCGAATGGTATGACTTCCTGATTTATGGTTTTTTCGCTGCCATCATCGCCAGGCAGTTTTTTCCGGCCCACGATGAATACAGCTCACTGCTGATCTCATTAGCCACATTTGGGGTAGGCTTTTTCACCCGGCCGATAGGGGGACTGGTCATTGGTGTCTATGCGGATAAATACGGCCGAAAGAAAGCCCTGCAACTGATTATCTGGCTGATGTTTATTGCGGTGACAATTTTCGTGGTAACACCGTCCTATCATCAGATTGGTATTACCGCCCCCATATTGATTGTTATCGCGCGTCTTATTCAGGGTTTTGCCACCGGCGGGGAGTATGCCAGCTCTACTTCATATCTGGTGGAAGGTTCGGACGATAGCAAGAAAACGTTTTATGGATCCTGGCAGCTATTTGGTCAGTGTCTGGCGGTGGTGCTGGCCTCCGTTATCTCCATGATTATCTTCAGGGTCTTTAATGATAGTCTCGAAAGCTGGGGCTGGAGAATGGCTTTCGCAATCGGCCTTGTTATCTGCCCGGTCGGGTTATGGATAAGAAATAATCTCTCTGAATCTGACGAGTTTATTCATCAACAGGCCGAGAAAAAACAGACCGCTATGAAAAAAGCGCTGGATTTCAGAAAAATAATCCTTGGATTCTGTCTGGTGGTGAGCGGCACAGTCGGCTTCTATATTTTATTGATTAATATGCCATCTTTTGCCAGTAAACAATTGGGCCTACCGGTAACCAGTGTGCTGACAGTCCAGATATTCATCGTTAGCCTGATGGCCGTGATCATTCCGCTGTTCGGGATTCTGGCAGATAAAATAGGGCGCAAACTTGTCTTCCTCACCGCCACCATTGGCTATTTTGTTATGGTATTGCCGTTGTTTACTTGGGTGATTCATGCACCAGAAATTAGTCATATACTTGTTATGCAATTGGTTCTTGGTCTGTGCCTCGCGGCGCAGTTTGCCACAATGCCTACCATGCTGACATTGTGGTTCCCGGTGGAGATCAGGGTGACTTCTTTATCCATTAGCTATAATCTGGCGACCATGACATTCGGCGGTTTCTCACCGTTTATTGTTGCCTGGTTGTCGCATAACTGGGGATCTCCTGCACCTGCATATTATATGTTTACCGTTTCGGCGATAACCCTTGCTGCGGCAATCTGCTTCCCGCGTGAGGCAAGAAAGACAGAGGCTGTGGTGACGAAAGTACGGGTACAATGATGATGACGGTTTGCGTGCGGAATTCTTGTTCCGCACACTCATTTAATAAAGGCAGCAGCGTAATCATCGATCCAGCGGCAACACTCAGTATGTCGGTAAAATATTGCGCCGTTCGTTGGTGACGATGGCGTCAAGAGTATCGAACGCGATCCGGGAGAGTTCAACGGTCGGCATGAAGAGTTCATGGCGGCCAGGGGCTGTCTATTTAGGGGATAAAGAATGCCGGCGGCAGGCAGAACCCGCTCGTCGGCAGTAATATGGGTTTCCGCGTTCTACCGATCCTTTCACCACTTTCACCTGTGTACGACTTTCCATCGGCTCCAGCGTATCTTCGTGGTCGTTGATACTTCCAGAGCACCGACAGCAAGAGGGTACAGAAGCTGATCTTAGTTCATCGGGTTCAGACAGGCGCTGCCCCGCTGGACGGGGCCGCAGTGGCGGAAATGTAGGCTCAATCTTCGCGGCATATCCGTTGCCGACAGAAAACGACAGCAAAGCTCAGGAAGTGGCGAAGAATAGCGAACAGCTTGATTCTCAGGGTTAAAACGGCAGCGCTGACAACTTCCGACGAGAGAAGTGTTCATTGCTTGACCGAACGGTAAAGAAAGAAGAAATACTGCTTGACCGTTTTCGCGCAACTCCCTATAGTAGCGCCCCGTTGCCCACCCGAGGTGAGCAACGCAACAATATGGTGAGGTGTCCGAGTGGCTGAAGGAGCACGCCTGGAAAGTGTGTATACGGCAACGTATCGGGGGTTCGAATCCCCCCCTCACCGCCATATTTAAGAAAGAGCTCGTACGCAAGTACGGGCTTTTTTTTCGCCTATTGCACACGCCATGGGGGGACGAAAACCCCCGACCGAGGGTCGACAACGGGCGCAGCCCGTTGGACAGATGACGAGCCTGCGAGGAATCTGCCCGACAGGGCGAGCGAAGCGAGTCAATCCCCCCCTCACCGCCATATTCGAGATGAGAGCCTGTACGCAAGTACGGGCTTTTTTTCGCCTATTGCACACGCCATGGGGGGACGAAAACCCCCGACCGGGGGTCGACAACGGGCGCAGCCCGTTGGACAGATGACGAGCCTGCGAGGAATCTGCCCGACAGGGCGAGCGAAGCGAGTC
>NZ_JBCNNS010000075.1:0-20465 GCF_039594335.1 Raoultella sp. | reverse complement strand
GTTAAGCCTGCTAAGTTAATTAGTGGGCTTAATAGTAAGAAATTTAGGGGCGTAGCTCAGTTGGTAGAGCACCGGTCTCCAAAACCGGGTGTCGCGAGTTCGAGTCTCTCCGCCCCTGCCATATATAATCCTTTGCTCATGCAAAGGATTTTTTTTGTCCGTTGCTTTCCATCTCCAGAATCTTCTAGCATCCTCCCTCCCTGGAGGCGTGCACTATTCCAGTATGTTTGTCTTCAGTATTTCGCGGATCTGTACCTGTTTATCGCTGTTTTGTAGCCAGATAGCGTACAGGGGCCGGGATAGTGTTGTACTGTCCGTCACCGTATGCAGGCCACTTTTATCCTTCGCCCAGAGTGTCGGTAGCCATGTGCAACCATTTAGCGCGGCGAGTTGCTGACAGGCCAGTTCAGCAGAACTGGTTGTCAGCAGAGGAATATCATCACTGCCAATTAGTCCGACTTCATTTTGTTGGAAGTCCGGGCCCCATTCCAGGCGCAGATAATTCAATTCATTCTTAGTTTTAAATGGCAAGGCGCAGTAGAGTGCCAGGGTGAAATTACCGAGCAACTGACAGCTTAATTCGTCCATTTTTGGCGATTCTGTCGTGATCAGTAGATCAAGCTGTCGTTCATGTAACTGTTTAACAAGCGATTGTCGCTGCGCAATCCGCGCTTCAAACTGCAGGTTACAGGGCTCTTTGTAGAGTTTCCCCAGCCATCCGTTAAGCATGCATTCCCACAAAGATGCGCTGCCGCCAATAGAGAATTCATTATGTCGGGAAGCGTTCGCAACCTCCTTTCGTGCCGCATGCCAGGTGTTCATCAGGGTTTCGGCATAAGGAAGGAGCTTATCGCCGGCTGACGTCAGGCGGATGTTATTGCGATGGCGGGTAAAAAGGTTAACACCAAGCTGGTTTTCCAGCTGACGAATACGAAAGCTGACGGCCGACTGCGTCAGATAAAGCGCCTCTGCTGCTCGTCCAAAGTGACGAGTTCTGCTCACCTCAAGGAAAGTTTTGAGCAATTCCGTATCCACACTCTTCTCCGCAAAATTATTTGTCGTAATGATTTAAATCTTTTGTTTTACACTCTGTCAAGCGTAACTAATACTCCGCGCCATAAATTGCTCGGCCAAAGAATCAGGAGCGTGTAGGATGGCGGAAAGCTTTATGACGACTAATCGTTTTTTCGATAATAAACATTATCCGCGCGGGTTCTCCCGTCATGGTGATTTCACCATCAAAGAGGCACAACTGCTGGAACAGCATGGTTATGCCCTTAACGAACTGGAACTGGGTAAACGCGAACCTGTCACCGAAGATGAAAAACAA
This sequence comes from Raoultella sp., assembly GCF_039594335.1. Classification (NCBI taxonomy): domain Bacteria; kingdom Pseudomonadati; phylum Pseudomonadota; class Gammaproteobacteria; order Enterobacterales; family Enterobacteriaceae; genus Klebsiella; species Raoultella sp. Next base: position 19,135 of record NZ_JBCNNS010000075.1, on the reverse strand, counting down.
TTTGTTTCGGTATGTCGTGGTGAACGTGAGCCAGCCACGGAAATGGAACGCGTCTGGATTAAGTATATGGCGCGTATTAAGCGGCCTAAGCGTTTTCATACGCTGTCCGGCGGTAAACCGCAGGTTGAAGGCGCTGAAGATTACACCGAAAGCGATGATTAAGAAAAAAGGGCGGAAGCCCTTTTTTTATCCCATGAGTTTTTGCAAATGGTTCAGCATTCTGTCTATCGCTCGATAGCCAAGAGCCTCTTGCAGGTGGTAGCGCTCAATACAGGGTTCACCTCCTATGTCGGCGATGGTCCGGGCGACTTTCAGTAGACGCTGCCATGCGCGGATAGAAAGCCCCAGTTGCGATAGTACCTGTTCCAGCCAGATAGCATCCTCTTTACTGAGCGGACACCAGATTTTCATTTCGTTACTCTCCAGGTCGGCATTGAGTTTCTCCTGTCGGGCTAACTGCTTGTCTCGGGCGGCGAGAACCCGCTTCCTTACGCTGGCGCTATTTTCCACGCCAGAGACTGCCTGGCTGAGCACTCCTGGAGGCGGTAGAGGGATTTCCAGTGAGAGATCGAACCGGTCAAGGAACGGTCCGGACAGACGACCCAGATAGCGTAAGGTTTGTTCCGGTGATGCGCGATTGTGATGTCCCTGATAATGCCCGGTTGGGCTGGGATTCATGGCAGCGATAAGCTGAAAATGTGCCGGATAGTCAATTTTGGCACGCGTTCGTGAAATATGTATTTTCCCTGACTCTATCGGTTCTCGCAAAGCATCCAACACCCGACGTTCAAACTCCGGCAGTTCATCCAGAAATAGTACCCCGTTGTGTGCCAGCGAGATCTCTCCGGGGATCGGGATTGAACCGCCTCCCACCATTGCAGCGAGAGAAGCGCTGTGATGTGGACTGCGAAACGGTCGCCGGCGCCACTGTTTGGTTGCGCAATGGCGACTCAACAGACTCAGTATGGCGGCGCTTTCGAGCGCCTCCTGATTACTTAACGGTGGCAGGAGACCTGGCAACCGGCTGGCAAGCATGGTTTTTCCTGTTCCGGGAGGGCCAATCAACAGCAGGTTGTGACCCCCTGCGGCAACGATTTCCAACGCACGTTTTCCTTGCTGCTGGCCAATAACATCGCTCAGGTCAGGCAGAGGGTCATCAGGATGTTCTTCTTCCGGCAGGGAAGGATTGAGCGTATGACGTCCCTCGAGAAAAGCACACACCTCCTGCAGATGCCCGGCAACAAAGCATTCATGGCCCTCAATGAGCCCCACTTCCGCTGCGTTATCCTCGGCGACGATAATTTGTCGTCCGGCTTTTATCGCCTCCATGGCGCTGGAGATAGCGCCAGGAACGCCACGTAGCGCCCCTGTGAGCGCGAGTTCGCCGATAAACTCATATTTCTTCAACCTGGACGCATCTAACTGCTCCGACGCAACCAGAAGCGCGAGAGCGATGGGGAGATCATATCGCCCGCCTTCTTTTGGCAAATCGGCAGGGGCCAGATTGACGGTAATCTTTTTCGCCGGAAACGTATAGCCGCTGTTAATTATCGCGCTGCGTACCCGGTCACGAGCCTCTCTTACCGTGGTTTCAGGAAGTCCTACCATGGTTAACCCGGGAAGTCCGTTGCTGATATGAATTTCGATCGTAATAAGCGGGGCACTGATACCGAAAGCAGCCCGTGTGTAAATAATCGCGAGTGACATAATGCCTCCTGAGTACGGGCATTATGTCGGCAGAATAAGGCTCAGTAATCAGTAAAAAAAGCATTCTACACGGCATGTTCCAGCGAATATCGCCGGATAGCGTGACATTTCACTCATAGTGGAATCGGCATCGCAGGCGGCCATCATGGTGAAATAGGGTATTGGTGGAAACCGCGCATCGTTATAGGAAAGAGCGATAAATTGAATTTTTTTCATTTTATATTTTTTCTATTAAAAACAATTGTTTTATAAAAAACTGTTAGCGCGATCAGTAAGTAATGTATAAAAAAATCTTGTGTTTATTGTGATATCTGTGGTAACTCTTTAGGTATTCCTTCGAACAAGAAGCCAGAAAGAACAGAAAATGACAGCCCTTCTACGAGTGATTAGCCTGGTCGTGATTAGCGTGGTGGTGATTATTATCCCACCGTGCGGGGCTGCACTTGGACGAGGAAAGGCTTAAAAATCAAGCCTTAACGAACTAAGACCCCCGCACCGAAAGGTCCGGGGGTTTTTTTATAACTTAAAAATGATAAGTGAGGAGCAGACAATGATGAATAGCATAAAATTCTGTTTCTTCCGAACTATGACGGGGAACTAACTATGAATGGGGCGCAGTGGGTGGTACATGCTTTGCGGACACAGGGGATCGACACGGTTTTTGGCTATCCTGGTGGCGCGATTATGCCGGTTTACGATGCATTGTATGACGGCGGCGTGGAACACCTGTTGTGCCGCCACGAGCAAGGCGCGGCCATGGCAGCCATCGGTTATGCTCGCGCCACCGGCAAAACCGGTGTCTGTATCGCCACATCAGGTCCAGGTGCGACGAACCTGATCACTGGACTGGCTGATGCGTTACTGGACTCTATCCCTGTTGTCGCCATCACCGGTCAGGTCGCTGCGCCGTTTATCGGTACCGATGCTTTCCAGGAAGTGGACGTCCTTGGTTTGTCACTGGCCTGTACGAAACATAGTTTCCTCGTGCAGTCGCTGGAAGAACTGCCGCGAGTGATCGCTGAAGCTTTCCATGTGGCAAACTCCGGCCGCCCAGGTCCGGTTCTGGTTGATATCCCAAAAGATATCCAGCTGGCGAAGGGCGAGTTTGAACCGTATTTCTCGACGGTTGGTAGCGATATTGCTTTTCCTCACGCAGAAGTTGAGCAGGCGCTGCAGATGTTATCTGTCGCGCAAAAACCGATGCTTTATGTCGGCGGCGGCGTGGGCATGGCGCAGGCGGTTCCTGCGTTACGCGAATTTATCGCCATTACGCAAATGCCGGCCACCTGCACGTTGAAAGGTCTGGGTGCTGTTGATGCGGCCTATCCGTACTATCTGGGAATGCTGGGGATGCACGGCACCAAAGCGGCCAATCTGGCGGTACAGGAATGTGACCTGCTGATCGCCGTCGGCGCCCGCTTCGATGACCGGGTGACCGGGAAGCTGAACACCTTTGCTCCGCACGCCAAAGTTATCCATCTGGATATTGATCCGGCGGAGCTGAACAAGCTGCGTCAGGCGCATGTCGCCCTGGTGGGCGATCTGAATACCTTGCTGCCAGCGCTGCAGAAGCCGCTGACTATCGACGCCTGGCGCCAGTATAATCAGGCGCTGCGTGACGAGCACGCATGGCGCTACGACCACCCGGGCGAGGGCATTTACGCGCCGCTGCTGCTTAAACAGCTCTCCGACCGTAAGCCGGCAGACAGCGTTGTCACCACCGACGTGGGTCAACATCAAATGTGGTCAGCGCAGCATATGACCTATACACGCCCTGAGAATTTTATTACTTCCAGCGGTTTGGGCACGATGGGTTTTGGCCTGCCGGCTGCAGTTGGCGCTCAGGTTGCCCGTCCGAACGATACCGTTATCTGCGTCTCCGGCGATGGCTCATTCATGATGAACGTGCAGGAGCTGGGTACGGTGAAACGTAAACAGCTGCCGTTGAAGATCCTGTTACTGGATAACCAGCGTTTGGGCATGGTGCGTCAGTGGCAGCAGCTGTTTTTCGAGGAGCGCTATAGCGAAACCACCCTCACCGATAATCCCGATTTTGTCACGCTGGCCAGCGCCTTCGGCATTCCTGGTCAGCATATCACCCGTAAAGACCAGGTTGAAGCGGCTCTCGACACCATGCTTTCGAGCCAGGGGCCATACCTGCTTCATGTCTCAATCGATGAACTTGAGAACGTCTGGCCGTTGGTACCCCCCGGTGCCAGTAATGCAGAAATGCTGGAGAAATTATCATGATGCAACATCAGGTTGCTTTACAGGCTCGCTTCAACCCGGAAACCTTAGAACGCGTGCTGCGCGTGGTACGCCACCGTGGCTTTCAGGTTTGCTCCATGAATATGGAAACCGCGGCAGATGCCGGCAACATAAATATTGAATTGACCGTTGCCAGCCAGCGGCCCGTCGAATTACTGTTTAGTCAATTAAGTAAGCTGGTCGACGTCGCCTGCGTCGAGATCCAGCAACCAACATCACAACAAATCCGCGCATAAGCGCAAGGGAAGAAAAATGACGACGAAAAAAGCTGATTACATTTGGTTCAACGGCGAGATGGTTCCGTGGGGAGAGGCGAAGGTTCACGTGATGTCTCACGCGCTTCACTACGGCACTTCCGTGTTTGAAGGCATCCGTTGCTACGACTCGCATAAAGGACCCGTGGTGTTCCGTCATCGCGAACATATGCAGCGTCTGCATGACTCAGCTAAAATCTATCGTTTTCCGGTCTCTCAAAGCATTGATGAGCTGATGGAAGCCTGCCGCGAAGTCATCCGCAAAAATAACCTGACCAGCGCTTATATTCGTCCACTGATCTTTGTTGGTGACGTCGGCATGGGTGTTAACCCGCCTGCGGGATACAGTACTGACGTGATCATCGCGGCGTTCCCGTGGGGAGCTTATCTTGGCGCTGAAGCGCTGGATCAGGGGATCGATGCGATGGTTTCTTCCTGGAACCGTGCCGCGCCCAACACTATCCCGACTGCGGCAAAAGCCGGTGGTAACTACCTCTCTTCGCTGCTGGTTGGCAGCGAAGCGCGCCGCCATGGTTATCAGGAAGGGATCGCGCTGGACGTTAACGGTTATATTTCCGAGGGCGCAGGTGAGAACCTGTTTGAAGTGAAAGATGGCGTGTTGTTCACTCCGCCATTTACCTCTTCTGCGCTGCCGGGCATTACCCGCGATGCGATCATTAAACTGGCAAAAGATCTGGATATTGAAGTCCGCGAGCAGGTGCTGTCCCGTGAGTCTCTGTATCTGGCGGATGAAGTCTTTATGTCTGGTACTGCTGCGGAAATTACTCCGGTGCGCAGCGTTGACGGTATTCAGGTTGGTGAAGGTCGCTGCGGCCCGGTCACCAAGCGTATTCAGCAAGCTTTCTTTGGTCTCTTCACCGGTGAAACCGAGGATAAATGGGGCTGGTTGGATCAGGTTAACCAATAAACATACCCGTCATATTTCAAGCATAAGTATAAAAAATGGGGTGGCACGCAGCGCCCCATGTCACAGAGACTGGGAGTAACTAAAGCATGCCTAAGTACCGTTCCGCCACCACCACTCATGGCCGTAATATGGCGGGTGCCCGCGCGCTGTGGCGCGCAACCGGGATGACCGATGCTGATTTCGGTAAGCCGATTATCGCCGTTGTTAACTCTTTCACCCAATTTGTACCGGGTCACGTACATCTGCGCGATCTGGGGAAGCTGGTTGCTGAGCAGATTGAAGCCTCAGGCGGGGTTGCCAAAGAATTTAACACTATCGCGGTGGATGATGGGATCGCTATGGGGCATGGGGGCATGCTTTATTCACTGCCATCCCGTGAACTGATCGCCGACTCAGTTGAGTACATGGTTAACGCACACTGCGCCGATGCCATGGTCTGCATTTCCAACTGCGACAAAATCACCCCTGGGATGCTGATGGCGTCCTTACGCCTGAATATTCCGGTGATTTTTGTTTCCGGCGGCCCAATGGAAGCCGGGAAAACCAAGCTTTCTGACAAAATCATCAAACTCGACCTTGTCGATGCGATGATTCAGGGAGCGGATCCCAAAGTCTCCGACGTACAGAGTGAGCAGGTCGAGCGTTCCGCCTGCCCGACTTGTGGTTCCTGTTCTGGGATGTTTACCGCCAACTCAATGAACTGCCTGACCGAAGCGCTGGGTCTGTCCCAGCCGGGTAACGGCTCTCTGCTGGCGACTCACGCCGACCGTAAGGAGCTGTTCCTTAACGCGGGGAAACGCATCGTTGAGCTGACTAAACGCTATTACCAACAGGATGACGAATCCGCGCTGCCGCGCAGCATCGCCAGTAAAGCAGCGTTCGAAAACGCCATGACCCTGGATATCGCCATGGGCGGTTCGACGAACACCGTTCTGCACCTGCTGGCCGCCGCGCAGGAAGCGGAAATCGACTTCACCATGAGTGATATCGATAAGCTGTCCCGCAAGGTGCCACAGCTGTGTAAAGTGGCGCCGAGCACGCAGAAGTACCATATGGAAGATGTGCACCGTGCGGGTGGCGTACTGGGTATTCTCGGCGAGCTCGATCGTGCCGGGCTGCTGAACCGCGATGTGAAAAACGTTCTCGGTCTGACTCTGCCACAAACGCTTGAGCAATATGATGTCATGCTGACCACTAATGATGCGGTGAAAAAAATGTTTCGCGCCGGCCCGGCTGGTATCCGGACGACCCAGGCATTCTCGCAGGACTGCCGCTGGGATACGCTGGATGATGATCGTGCCGAGGGGTGTATCCGTTCTCTGGAACATGCTTACAGCAAAGATGGTGGTCTGGCGGTTCTGTATGGCAACTTTGCGGAAAACGGCTGTATCGTTAAAACTGCAGGGGTGGATGACAGTATTCTGAAATTCACCGGTCCGGCAAAAGTCTACGAAAGCCAGGATGAAGCAGTCGATGCGATCCTTGGCGGTAAAGTGGTGGCGGGCGACGTCGTGGTTATTCGCTACGAAGGGCCGAAGGGCGGTCCGGGAATGCAGGAAATGCTCTATCCGACAACCTTCCTGAAATCCATGGGCTTGGGTAAAGCCTGTGCGCTGATTACCGACGGACGTTTCTCTGGTGGCACCTCGGGCCTGTCGATTGGTCACGTTTCACCGGAAGCGGCCAGCGGCGGCAATATCGCGATCATTGAAGACGGCGATATGATTGCCATTGATATTCCGAACCGGGGTATTCAACTGCAACTGAGTGATGCCGAAATCGCCGCGCGTCGCGAAGCACAAGAAGCCCGTGGCGATCGCGCCTGGACGCCGAAAGCACGTGAACGTCAGGTTTCCTTCGCACTGCGCGCGTATGCCAGCCTGGCAACCAGCGCCGATAAAGGCGCGGTTCGCGATAAATCGAAACTGGGGGGTTAATGATGGCTGAATCACAACCCCTGTCTGCCGCCCCCGAGGGGGCGGAATATCTCAGGGCGGTGCTACGCGCACCGGTCTATGAAGCGGCGCAGATTACGCCGTTGCAAAAAATGGAAAAAATCTCGTCGCGTCTTGATAACGTGATTCTGGTGAAGCGAGAAGATCGCCAGCCGGTTCATAGCTTCAAGCTGCGCGGGGCCTACGCAATGATGGCCGGCCTGACGGAAGAGCAAAAAGCGCAGGGGGTGATTACCGCTTCTGCGGGCAACCACGCCCAGGGGGTTGCGTTCTCGGCATCGCGTCTTGGCGTGAAGGCGCTGATTGTGATGCCGGTTGCCACGGCGGATATCAAAGTGGATGCCGTACGTAACTTTGGCGGCAAGGTACTGCTGCACGGCGCTAATTTCGATGAAGCGAAAGCGAAAGCTATCGAGCTGGCGCAACAGCAGAACTTCACCTGGGTTCCGCCGTTTGACCACCCGATGGTGATTGCCGGGCAAGGCACCCTGGCGCTGGAACTGCTACAGCAGGATGCCCACCTGGACCGCGTGTTTGTCCCGGTGGGCGGTGGTGGCCTTGCCGCAGGCGTAGCGGTGCTGATCAAACAGCTGATGCCGCAGATCAAAGTGATCGCAGTGGAATCCGAGGACTCCGCCTGTCTGAAAGCTGCGCTGGATGCCGGGCACCCGGTCGATCTGCCGCGTGTTGGGCTGTTTGCCGAAGGCGTGGCGGTAAAACGTATCGGTGACGAGACCTTCCGCCTCTGCAAGGAGTATCTTGACGATATTGTCACCGTCGACAGTGATGCGATTTGCGCGGCGATGAAAGACCTGTTCGAAGATGTCCGCGCCGTGGCTGAACCGTCTGGTGCATTGGCGCTGGCAGGAATGAAAAAGTATATCGCGCAGCATGACATCCACGGCGAACGCCTGGCGCATATCCTGTCCGGTGCTAACGTCAATTTCCACGGTCTGCGCTACGTCTCCGAACGTTGCGAGCTGGGAGAGCAACGTGAAGCGTTGCTGGCGGTGACCATTCCGGAAGAAAAGGGCAGCTTCCTGAAGTTCTGTCAGCTGCTGGGCGGCCGTTCAGTGACTGAGTTCAACTACCGTTTTGCTGATGCCAAAGATGCCTGCATTTTTGTCGGGGTTCGTCTGAGCCGCGGTCTGGAAGAACGCAAAGAGATCCTCCAGTTGCTTAAAGAGGGCGGCTATAGCGTGGTGGATCTGTCCGACGATGAGATGGCGAAACTGCACGTGCGCTATATGGTTGGCGGCCGTCCGTCGCAGCCGTTGCAGGAGCGTTTGTACAGCTTCGAATTTCCGGAGTCCCCGGGGGCACTGCTGAAGTTCCTGCACACCTTAGGCACGCACTGGAATATCTCGCTGTTCCACTATCGAAGTCACGGTACTGATTACGGCCGCGTGCTGGCGGCGTTTGAGCTGGGTGATAACGAGCCGGACTTCGAAACGCGACTCAATGAACTGGGCTACGACTGCCATAACGAGACCCACAATCCGGCGTTCCGTTTCTTCCTGGCGGGTTAACGCCTCCTGAATAGGGGATTACCCAGCCGGGTTATCCCCTTTTTTCCCTGTTAATCTTTTCCCCTGCTGCCAGTTTCCCCAATCTGCTAATCTCTGCGACAAAAATGTGATGCAATTCATAATAAAACGCTTACCGCGTTGCGCCAGGCCGCGAACATCTTTTGGGGGCAATATTTGTCGCTCGGCATGCAGGCCTGAATTAATATTGTCTCAAGTTAATTCTTAACGCTTAGAGAGGATATTCGGATGAGAGCGAATATAATTGATTCCCCGAATGAAAATGCGCAAGGATGTGAATATTTTCTGCCTCAGCTCACATTTCTTGATAAGCATTATGCCAACGCCACGGATTATTTTTCTTCGATATTTTTGCAACTCAAAGAACAGGGCTTCGTACGGAGTTCGTTTCTTGAAGCGATCGTCGCGCGTGAAAAAGCATACCCCACCGGTTTACCTACACTGCCGGTGGCGATTGCCCTGCCACACACCGATCCCCAACATGTGATTCGCCCCTTTATTTCTGTGACGCGCCTTTCGCAGCCCCTTGCCTGGCATGAGATGGGCAATGACGATAATACGCTTTACGTCCATTTTATTGTTTTACTTGGTTTCGTTGACCATAACAGCCACCTGACAGCATTGCAAAAGCTGATGGACTGCCTTGCAGATGAAGACATTGTTCAGACACTACGTGAAATAAAAGATCGAGATACTTTTCTCAGTACCTTCACATCAAGACTGCAATTAGATAAGGATTTATAAAATGAAAAAAGTCATTGTTGCCTGTGGAAGCGGCGTTGCAACTTCACAAACCGTCGCCAGTAAGGTTTCCCGTTTATTGAATGAACGTAATCAGTCACATATTAAAGTTGAAGTTGTCGACCTGAAATCCCTTGATAGCCATATTAAGGACAGTGCTGCTTATATCGCAATCACCAAAGTCGATAAGCAATATCCTATCCCAGTAATTAACGGAATTGCCTTTCTGACAGGCATGGGCATGGAGCAGGAATTACAAAAGGTCATTGATGCCTGTAAATAAGGTGTAGCTCTTTAATCCGTATAATTATTTTAGTGGAGAAGTGCTATGGACTTTCTTGCTGTAGTCATAAATTACATTCTAAATTTAGGCGCGCCGGTTTTTGTGCCTTTCATCATGCTATTAGCCGGGCTGGTGGTGCGAATGAAATTCCGCGATGCCGCGTCGGCGGCCATCACGCTCGGCGTGGCGTTCGTGGGGATGAGCATGCTGATAGGCTTCATGGTTGATGCTATCGGCGTGGCGGCGCAGACCATGATGCAGCGTACTGGCCTTGAATTGAGTATCGTCGATGGCGGTTGGACGACGATGGCGAATATTTCTTGGGCCTGGCCTTACGCCTTTGCCATGTTCCCCCTGCAGGTTGGCGTGAACATTGTGATGTTGATGTTAAACAAAACCAACACCTTCAACGCGGATCTCTGGAACGTCTGGGGGAAAATCTTCACCGCATTTATTGTTGTGAGCGTCACCACTCCATTGTTTGGCCCAGCCTGGAGTCTGGCGCTGGCGTTTCTGATCGCGGCTTTCCAGATAATGATGGAGCTGAATGCTGGCGATATTCACCAGCATCGTATCGAGAAACTCACGGGTATCCCCGGCGTGACCTGTACCCACCGCATGGTGTTCTTCGGTGCCATTTACTACCCGTTCGATTTGCTGCTGCGCAAAATCCCGGTGTGCAATAAACCGATGGATGCGACGGCGCTTCGCGCGAAGGTCGGCGTCTTTGCGGAAAACCATATTATCGGTTTTATTCTCGGGATCCTGTTTGGAATTATCGCCGGCTACAGTGTGGCGAAAACGCTGATGCTGGGCGTACAGGCTTCCACGGCGCTAGTGCTGTTCCCGATGATTTCGAAGCTCTTTATGCAGGCTCTGTCGCCTATCTCTGAAGCGATAAGCGACTACATGAACAAGAAATTCTCAGGGCGGAAGCTGTTTGTCGGTATCGACTGGCCGTTCATGGGCGGAGCCAGTGAGATTTGGTTCGCCATTATCGTCGCCATTCCGTTCACCTTGATTTGGGCGCTGATTCTGCCGGGCAACAAGATTTTACCTTTCGCCGGCATCATCAATATTGCCCTGATTGTTCCCGCTTACCTGGTGACCCGCGGTAACACGCTGCGGATGGTTATTCTGAGCATTATTGGTGTGCCGTTCTTCTTGTTCGTCGGGACGCAGTTTGCGCCGATGATTACCGATCTGGGCCTGGCAACGAAGGCGATCACCATTCCGGCAGGCCAGCTGATTTCAAATAGCTCGATCGACGCCCCGGTATTTACCTACGCCTTCTCCTTCCTGTTCAAGTTCCTGGAAGGTGACCTTATTCCGCTACTGTTTGCGGTCTGGTGGGCGTGCGGTTACTTCTTCTACTCACGTGAATTGCGCCGCGAAAGCAGTCTGGCGCAACAGGACTCTGGGCAGCAGGAGAATGCTCATCAAGCGTAATGCTGGAATCGACGTTTATCTCTGGCGGCCGCTACCGCCGCCAGATTTTTCATCGCAGGAGAGTCGGTATGGCTATGGATAAACGCGTGGTCGCAGTGCTGGATGCGATTGTGAACGACCCCAGTATGACAGGGGCGAAGCTCGAAGAGCAGTTTTGCCTGACGCGTAAGCAGTTGAGCTATACGCTGAAAAAAGTGAATGATTATCTGGAATCGAATCACTTCGATCCTATCAATCGTTTGAAGACCGGGAAGCTGCATATTTCACGCCATGTGGTGGAGCATTTTCGACAGAATCAGACGGTAGAATCGGAGCAGCGTTATCTTTTCTCGGAAGAGGAACGCGGGCAGATGATTATCTTTATGCTACTGACCCGCAGCGAAAGATTGTCGCTGTTACATCTGTCGTCATCGTTGGGGGTGAGCCAGAACACGATTATCAACGATCTGAAAAAAGTGCGGAGCGAGGTTATCGAACACGGTTTAGAAATCAACTATGATCGGGGCAACGGCTACCATATCCTTGGCGAAGAGCTTGAGAAGCGCTATTTGCTTTTAAGCTGCCTGCGGCGGGTATTGGAAATTCCGGTAGCGAAAAATATTATCGCTCAATATAACAACGTGATGAGTGAACATCTGGAAACGGTTGGTAATATTTTTAGCGAAATCGAAAAGCGTTTTAAAATTCAATTTACAGACCGCCAGCTCCAGGAGCTTATTTATTTCATCTGCTTTGTTTTGCATCGTATTGAGTCAGGGAAAAATCTGGTGGCTATTCCAGACAGTTACGCCGATATTATCCGCAGCAGAGAATTTACGCTGATGCAAAGCGTTATCAGTAAAATCAATATCAACAGTGAAAATGAACTGGTTTTCCTGACAGCACTGATCCAGAGCTCTAATATTCAGAGTATTGCTGATAAATATTTCCATCTTGATACTCTCTTGCTGGAAAGCGTTGTGGCGGTTGTCGATAGTTTTGAACAGATAAGCTGTGTCACCATTAAAGAAAAAAATGAGCTGATCGAAAAAATCTATCAGCACTGGAAGCCGGCTTACTACCGCATTCGCTATCATCTGGCCAACACCAGCAGCGTGTATGACCTGGTGGTCAAAGAGTTTAGCCATCTGCATGAAATGGTGCGCCGGGCGGCGGTGCCCTTTGAGACCCTTTTGCACTGTGAAATCCCGGATGAAGAGATGGCATTTTTGACGGTGCTGTTTGGCGGCTGGTTGACGCGAGAAGGGGTGATTCATCAGATAAAACTGCAGAAAACGGCAATCGTCGTGTGTGAAAACAGTGCAACCATTTCAACCTACCTGTATCTGACGCTACAGGTGTTATTCCCGGAACTGCACTTCACGCAGATGCTGTCCCGTCGCGAATTTGAGCGCTTTACTGGGCATTATGATGTGGTCTTTGCCACCACCCACCTAAATACCAGCAAGATGGTGTTTGTGGTAAATCCATCAATCGGCAGTATTCATAAAAGCGCTTTCCGCAATCACGTTATCAGCGCGCTCCAGGGAGTGGATCCGAATATTATCCAGATTGAACAACTGCTGCTGATCTTCGAGCGCTTTGGCAACATCCTCGATCACAAAGGGCTACAACGAGCGCTCGCCAGCTATATCTACGATGAGAATAGCCCCGCAAGCTCGGTCGGCAGCTTCGAGCCGCCGACGCCGTCATTGATTGATTTACTGGGAAAAGCGCACGTCCAGTTTGCCACAGAGCTGCCGGGTTCATGGCAGCAGGCGATTACCCAGGCATCGGCTTCATTGCTGCAAAGTGGGGTCATTGAACCGCGTTACGTGAAAATTATGCTCAACAAAATCGCCGAGGAGCAGCCCTATATCATGCTGGCGGATGGGGTCATTATTGCACATGCGGGTATGGATGATGGTGCGCTGGATACCGGGATGGCGTTATTGCGGCTGCCCTATAAGATTGCTTTCGCCGATTATATGCAGGCCGACATTATTATCGTCCTCGCTACCCATAATCCACAAAAACACTTAAAAGCATTGGCCCAATTAAATGAATTTCTTGAGTTCTATGATGGTGGCAACGTTATTCGTCGGGCGCAGGATGAAACTGCACTGATAAACGAAATTACCCGTCATATTTAATTATTAATTCAATGTCGTTGCAGCTTATACGCTGCAACGTTATTTCACGGCAATAACTGTCGCGACCGTGTTCGCCCTTACCACCGTATACAGGATAAATATTATGTTAGAGATTCAGAAAAAACACGTTGTTGAAATGGCCAGAACCGCTCAGCAGTGGGGATTATGCAAACATAAAGCCGGTAATTCTAGCGTACGGGATAAAGAGACAGGACTTATTCTGGTGACGCCAACGACCATCGATAAAATGCATTTAACACCACGGGATATTGTGGTGATGGACGTTGAAGCTAACGTTATCGAAAGTGAAGCCGGCCTGCGCCCAACCAGTGAATGCCTGATGCACATCGAGATTTATAAAGCGCGCCCGGATATTTTTGCCATCTCTCACACCCATTCGCTCTATGCCACCTCGTTTGCTGTGTTGAATAAGCCTATTCCTGCGGTGGTGTATGAGTGCGCAATCCTAAACCTCAAGGATGGGGTGATCCCCGTTGCGCCGTATGGCCGTCCCGGCACGCCAGCGCTGTCGGACAGTGTTATCGAACCGATTAAACGCGCTGACGCCATCCTGATGGAAAAACATGGCGCGATTGGCGTGGATAAAGACCCGTATGAAGCGGTACTGAAATCCGCCTACCTTGAAGAGATGGCGCAGATTTACTACTACGCACTGATGATTAATGGCGGTAAAGAGCCGGAATCCTTTACCCCGGAAGAGCTGCAGCGCTGGGAATATCCCTCACAGATTAAGTTCGCTCGCTAATTCCTCAACGCCCCGCTCAATTGGGCGGGTATTCATGGAGAGAACGCATGAAAAAGTTTATCAATCAGGCGGAGGATTTTATCCCGGAGATGCTCGAAGGCATCTATCTGGCTCACCCCGACCGCTTTCGCTGCGTCAATGATGATCTGCACTGCTTAGCCACTGCGCGTCCGGTGCCGGGGAAAGTGGGGATCGTCACCGGCGGTGGTTCAGGCCATCTGCCGCTGTTCCTGGGGTATGTGGGTGAAGGGATGCTTGACGGCTGCGCCATCGGTGATGTGTTTCAGTCGCCGTCGCCGGAGCAAATTCTGGCGGTCACGCAGGCCGTCGATAGCGGCGCTGGCGTATTGTATCTCTACGGCAACTACAACGGCGACATTTTCAATTTTGACATGGCGGCAGAAATGGCCGACATGGAGAGCGACATTCGTACCCGTACCGTGGTGGCCGCGGACGACTCGGCGTGGGCAGCTCCGGGCGATGGCGTGACGACAAGGCGCGGTGTGGCAGGGATTTTCTTCGTCTACAAATGCGCTGGTGCATCGGCCGCGAGAATGGATGACCTGGAAACCGTACAGCGCATTGCCCTCAAAGCGGGCGACCGCGTGCGCACTCTTGGCGTGGCGTTATCGCCCTGCATTGTGCCGCGGATCGGTAAACCGGGCTTCCATATCGGCGCCAGCGAAATGGAAATTGGGATGGGGATCCACGGGGAAAGCGGAATCCGGCGCGGTCCGCAGCTAAGTGCGGAACAGATTGCCGAAGAGATGATGTCCTGGCTGCTGGCGGATTCACCCTGTCAGCAGGGAGATGAGGTGGCAGTACTGATTAACGGTCTGGGGGCTACGCCGCTGGAAGAGCTATATCTGATGTATCGTCATGTGCAGCAGATTCTGGCGGAGAGCCAGATCCGCGTTTTCCGCGTGTGGGTCGGCGAGTTCGCCACGGCAATGGAGATGACCGGCATGTCGATTAGCCTGATGCCGGTGGACAGTGAGCTGAAGGCGTTGCTCAATGCCGGTGCCGATACGCCAATGTTCCGCCAGTTTCCCGCGTAAGGAGGCGCTATGACACTAGATGCACAGAAACTGCGTCCGCTTTTTGCCGAATGGGCTCGTGTGATGCAGGACAATAAACAGGTGCTCACTGAACTGGATAGCGTGGTGGGTGACGGCGATCTGGGTCTGACCATGAGCGATGGTTTTGCGGCGGCGAACGAGGCAGTACAGCACAGCGACGAGCGCGATATTGGGCGATTTTTTTATCTTGCTGGCAAAGCGATGGCTTCAGCGGTTCCCTCCACCATGGGCACGCTGATGGCTTCCGGGCTGATGCAGGCGGGCAAGATCTTTAAAGGGCGCGCCGAATTTGCGACGGATGATGCTGGCACATTCTTTCAGGCGTGGTATGACGGCGTCCAGCAACGCGGTAAGGCGCAGACCGGTGAAAAGACCTTCCTCGACGGTATGGCACCGGCGCTGGTGGCGCTAAAATCACCGGCGACGACGTCACTGGCTCAGGCGCGGGAGGCGTTGCACCATGCACAATGGGGCGTACAGCAGACGACAACTATGGTTGCGAAACATGGGCGTGCTGCTATCCACGGCGAGCGTTCACGGACGTTTGTCGACCCCGGCGCGATGGTCGCTCAGCTCTTAATTCAGGGCTATTGTCATTTCATTGAGGCTATTTGTCCGGCCGACGGGCAGTGAAAAAGGAACCGTAATTATGTTGAAAGAGGTTGTGAGGATCAGCAATCAGCACGGTATTCATGCGCGTCCGGCCGGAGTGCTGGCGAAAGCGTGCGCCCAGTATCAGTCGCGGATCGAGATGATCTACGAAGGTAAGGTTATCAAGGGCAAAAGTATCATGAGTATTTTAGCGGCGGGGATCAAAGGGCGGGGATCGCTTGAGATCATCTGCAGCGGCAGCGATGAGCAAGAAGCGATGGCGAAGCTGAAAGTGCTGTTCGCCGATGGCTTTGGTTTTGATTAACCTGCCATCTATGGCCATAGATGATGCGTGTTGGGCACCGGCCGGATAAGCCAGTCGCTATCCGGCATTTTTCTCCAAAGGCAGCAGAACGCTCAGGTAATAAAAAACCCGGTGCCATTGGCTGCCGGGTTTTTTATTACCTGAACGTTTATGCCTGGTTCGCGAACTCATACATAAACTGCAGGATCAGCGCCATGGACACCGCCCCCGGGTCGCAATGGCCGATCGCCCGTTCCCCGAGATTTTTGGCTCGGCCAAAGCGGGCGATCATTTCACTGGTACCTTCTGCGCCAGCCATTGCAGTCTGTGCGCAATGCGCCAGAGCTGCCGGCAGTGACAGCGCCGCGTCGGCTTTGGCCTGCAAAGCGGCGGCCGCCAGCGCATCGACCATGGTCTTGTCACCGGGTTCGGCCCCCCCGCGCTGGTGGATGGCGGTCATGCCAATCTCCAGCCACTCAGCAAGCGTTGCCGCATCGAACTCTTCCCGCCCAGCAAGCGCTTTGCCGCCAGCGCGGAAAAGCGTGCCAAAGATAGCGCCGGATGCGCCGCCCATGCTGGTCATCAATCGGGTGCCGCTTTGCAGCAGGCACTCGCCGATATCCGCAGGAGCAAACTCAGCGGAAGAGAGTAGCGTGTGCAGTGCGGTAAAACCGCGTTTAATACCGATACCGTGGTCGCCATCGCCGATAACCTGGTCAAGTGCGGTCAGGCGGGGTTCGCTGGCGATCATGCCTTCCGAGACATATCGCAGACAGGCAGTGAATTGAGGTGTCTGCATCTTATTTTCTCCAGCCGAGAGTGTTGATGGGATAGTCGTACAGGCGCTGCATCTCGTCATCCAGCCGCAGCATGCTTAGTGAGAAGCCGGACATTTCCAGCGAGGTACAGAAGTGGCCAACCTGCACGTCGTAGGTGAGGATCCCGCGTGCTTCCAGCGACAGACCGACTTTGCGAGTCACTACCATCAGTTCGCTATTGCTGAGCGCCCCCAGGTTATTCACGTTGACGCAGACTTTATCGCCCTGGCCAAAGGGCAGGTCGGCGCACAGAAGCTCGAGCATCATCTCGACCAACTCATCCGTTTGAGGCAGAGGAATTCGGCACAGCCCCGGTTCACCGTGAATGCCGATGCCGAGCTCAATTTCGTTGTCGGCGAGCGTAAAGTTAAAGATATCTGACTGTGGCAGCGCGCAGCCGCTGAGTGCCACGCCGATGGTACGGGTGTGGTGATTGGCTTTTTTCGCCAGTGCTTCGAGCGCAGACAGCGTGTAGTGCTCGAACTGGGCCGCAGCGCCGGCCAGCTTGTATAAAAATGCCAGGCCGCCAACGCCCCGGCGGTCAGACATTCTTTCAGGCGGCGCAGACGCAATATCATCGGTGGCGCGCACGGTGCGGCATTCAATGCCCTCTTCGGCAAGGATCTCAGCGGCGATATCGAAGTTCATCCCGTCGCCGGAGTAATTACCGTAGAGAAAAAGCACGCCGTTTCCCCGGTGAACGGCGCGACTGGCCTCGATAATCTGGTCAGGTGAGGGGGAGGTAAATACTTCGCCTAGCGCACAGGCATCGATACCGCCTTCACCGACGAACCCGGCAAAGGTGGGTTCATGGCCGCTGCCGCCACCGCTGACAATCACCGTCTGTTCATCCTGCGGCATGGTGCGGTAGACCGCGCAGTACTCCGGCAGGGCGTGGATTTTGCCCATCCCGGCATACACCAGCCCCTCCATGATTTCGGCCCGAATATTGTCGGTGTTGTTGAAGATCTTTTTGGGTTTCTGCATCGTCACTCCCTCTCGTAAGGTACTGTTTCTTTAGTGACGATTTTACCTGTGCAGCCTGTTTATACCTGGCACCTTTGATACCAATTAATCTCCCGGGGAAGGGGCATGGCTGGGGGAAGAAAAAGCGGGCCTCTGCGACGGGAGGGCGCAGCGCAGGGTTAGTCCGTGATTTTGCGCTCCAGAACAATGTGCCAGAAGGCATCCACCAACGGTTCACTGAGCCGTTTTTTCTGTACGCAAACTCCGAGCTCAAACGGCGTTTTTTCGTCGCTGCGCTCCAGAATCATCACGCGGTTGCGTACCGGTTCAGGGCTGTTTTCCAGCACCACTTCAGGCAGCAGCGCCACGCCGCAGCCAAGTGCCACCATCGACACCATCGCTTCATGGCCGCTGACGGTGGCGTAAATCGAGGGATTACTGATTTTATGGCGGCGGAACCACAGCTCAATGCGGCGGCGTACCGGGCCCTGATCGGCCATGATAAACGGCACTGCCGACCAGTCCGGATTATCGATCGATACCTGGTTACGCACCGGGCAAGGCAGCGCCGGGGCAATCAGCACCACCGCCAGATTCTCCAGCATTGAGAATGCTACCGCGCCCGGCAGCGTTTCTGGCTTACCGGCAATGGCGAGGTCGGCTTCTCCCGTCACCACCTTATCCATCGCATCGGCGGCGTCACCGGTGGTGAGTTTGATTTCGACCGACGGGTGCTCGGCGCGGAAGCGATCGAGAATCGGTGGCAGATGGCTATAGGCTGCCGTCACCGAGCAGAAGATATGCAATTCACCCGACAACGACGGGCCTTGCTGATCGAGGGTATGGCGCAATTGCTGATACTGCAACAGCGTCTGTTGGGCAAACGTTCGCAGTTCTTCACCCGCTTCGGTCAACGTGACCGTGCGATTATCGCGGACAAACAGCGGTTGCCCGAGGTCCTCTTCCAGCCGCTGAATTTGCCGGGAAAGCGTCGAGGGACTGACGTGCATGGCCCGCGCGCTGCGGCCAAAGTGACGGCTTTCCGCCAGATGCAGGAACATTTTCAGATCGCGTAAATCCACACTCCGTACTCCACGATTTTACATTGCAGAAATTGCAACGTGACGTTGTGAATATATCAATTTTCGCAATAAATTTCCTGTCATATAGTAAGTTCATTCTCTCTTGCACAGACACGGCAAGCGAACCGAATAATATACTCGTCGTTTTTCAAGTCGCAGAGGCGTTGCCCGCGTTAGCTCACCCCAGGAGCTTACTTCAGTAAGCTCCTGGAGATTCGCTGCCTTGCCGCTTTCATGCAACTCGAAATCCTTAGAGTAATAACGT